>NZ_JBEYYT010000008.1:17942-56071 GCF_040645715.1 Spirillospora sp. NPDC046719
ACGGCCGCCCGGTCGCCGTCACCGGCGGCGCCGATGGGACGGTGCGGGTGTGGGACCTGACCACCGGAACCCCGCACGGCGAGCCCATCACCGGCCACACCGACACAGTGCACGCGGTGGCATGCACGGTGCTGGACGGCCGGCCCGTCGCCGTCACCGGCGGAACCAATAGGACGGTGCGGGTGTGGGATCTGACTACCGGCGCCCCGCGCGGCGAACCGCTCACCGGCCACACCGACTGGGTGAATGCGGTGGCGTGCACGGTGCTGGACGGCCGCCCGGTCGCCGTCACCGGCGGCGCCGATGGGACGGTGCGGGTGTGGGATCTGACCACCGGAACCCCGCACGGCGAGTCCCTCACCGGCCATGACGGCTGGGTGTGGGGGGTGGCGTGCACGGTGCTGGACGGCCGGCCCGTCGCCGTCACCGGCAGCGACGACGGGACGGTGCGGGTGTGGGACCTCACCGTCCGCGCCCCGCACGGTGAGCCCCTCACCGGCCACACCGACACCGTGACGGCGGTGGCGTGCACGGTCCTGGAAGGCCGTCCGGTCGTCGCCACCGCCAGCGACGATAGGACGGTGCGGCTGTGGGACCTGACCACCGGCGCGAGCCTCGGCGTCCTTAACGGCCACAGCCGGGTGTACGCGGTGGCGTGCACCGAGTTGAACGGCCGCCCGGTCGCCGTCACCGGGGGTGTGGATGCGATGGTGCGGGTGTGGGACCTGACCACTGGCGCCCCGCGCGGTGAGCCCCTCACCGGCCACAGCGGCTGGGAGAACGCGGTGGCGTGCACGGTGGTGGACGGCCGGCCCGTCGCCGTCACCGGCGGCGGCGATAGGACGGTGCGGGTGTGGGACCTGACCACCGGAACCCCGGTCGGCGAACCCCTCACCGGCCACACCGGCACCGTGACGGCGGTGGCGTGCACGGTGGTGGACGGCCGCCCGGTCGCCGTCACCGGCGGCGCCGATAGGACGGTGCGGGTGTGGGACCTGACCACCGGAACCCCGGTCGGCGAACCCCTCACCGGCCACACCGACACCGTGACGGCGGTGGCGTGCACCGTCCTGAACGGCCGCCCTATAGCCGTCATCAGTAACAGATTTATTGGCGCATTGCGGATGTGGGACCTGACCACCGGCACCCCGTACGGGCCGCCCCTCACCGGCCACACCGACACGGTACGTGCGGTGGTGTGCACGGTCCTGAACGGTCGCCCCCGCGGTCACCGGCAGTGACGACGGAACGGTGCGAGCGTGGGATATGACGACTGCGCAGCAGTTGGCGGTCTTGCCCATGCCCGCTGGCGTGAAATGTGTAGCCGCGGCAGCCGACAGCGACCTGGTGGTGGGTTGCGGTTGGGAGGTGGTCTGCTTGCAGCGGGTCACAAGCGGCAATTCGGGAGGCGGCAATGACCGATAGCGGCACGATTCCGGTGCTGGGTGTGCACGGCGTGTGGAACCACCAGGGCGGGCTGGAGCCGCAGGCGGCGGCCGAGCGGATCGCCGACTGGTGGCGCGACGCGATCGCGGCCGGGATCGGCCGCCCGGCCGAAGACTCGCCGTTCCAGGTGACGATGGCCTACTACGCCCACCACCTGCGCACCCGCACCGCCCAAGGGCCCGACGACCTGGAGGCCCTGGACACCGCGACGCAGGCCGACATCGTGGAATGGGCACGGCTGCTGGGCGCCGAAGAACCGGTCGTGCAGGGCTGGCTGACCGCGCCGGCGCGCGCTGCGGTTAGCTGGGTCGCCACCCGCTTCGGCTTGAACCATGCCCTGGCCCGTGGCCTGGCCCGGGCGTTCTTCAGCGAGCTCGGCGCCTACTTCACCGACCACGACCGCCGTGCCGCCGCCCGCACCCAGGTCACCAACGCCCTCCACCACACCCGCCCACGAGTACTGATCGCGCACTCGCTGGGCAGCGCGGTCGCCTACGAGGCGCTGTGGGCCGCGCCGCACCCGCCGATCGAACTGCTGATCACTTTGGGATCGCCGCTGGCGATGCCGCACCTGGTGTTCGACCGCCTCGCCCCCCACCCCGGGCCCCGCCGCAAACCCCCCGGCGTGAACCGGTGGATCAACATCACCGACCCCGGCGACATCATCGCCATCCCACCCGGCGGCGTACGCACCCGCTTCGCCGAGGTGACCAGTGACCTGGCCAACGCCATCGGCGCCTTCGACTTCCACCGCTCCACCACCTACCTCAAAAACGCCGTCACCGCCGCCGCCCTGACCCCCTACCTCTAATTCCCGGCCCCAGCCCACGTCCACCCGCGGGAACCACTTCCGGCCGTCAGGCAGCCGACCTCCCAGCCAAAGCCCACCACCTGCGCCCACCCATACGTCCCGTTCGTCAAGATGATCAAGGGGATCAACCGGGAGCTAGGCGAACCAGTGGCGCCCTCGTTCCTGCTGGAGGTCATGGCGCAGGAACTGATCAAGCCGCCGTTCGGCCGCTACCAGGACGAGATCGTGATGTTCCTGGCCACCGCCGCGGAGCGCATCTTCGACGTCTGGCCCGACCCCGCCGGCCTTGGCGGCGATGTCAACGCGGTCATGCACGGCACCCAGAAGCGGCTCGCCGCCGACGCGCTCGCCCAGGCCCAAGCCATCGCCGAACGTGCGGTCGACCTCGCCGATGCCGAGCAGGAGCGCGCCGCCTATGAGCAGTGGAAGAAGCTTTTCGGCGGCCGGATGACCAGGCCATGACCAGCCCGGGTACCCCGCCCCTGCCCGCTCGCCACAGCGGCGGAGTGCACGGTGTGCCCACGAGGCCCATCCACGAGCGTCAACTCGAGGACGACATGCTGCGCCTGCAACGGGCGGCGTCGGCAAGCCACCAGCGCGGCCAGCTCATTGAGGCCGTCCGCGTCGGCGCCGCCGCCGTCCTCGCGGCCACCGGAGTCCTGAGCACCCTGCTCGACCACGGGCGCCCCTGGGTCTCCATCGCCGGGTTCGTGTGGTTCCTGATCTCCGCGTTCCTGCTTAAACGTATGGCGGCGGCCACCGCACGCCAAGGCGCACTACTCCAGGAGATGTTCGACACCGCGCTGTTCCTGCTGCCCTGGCGCGCCACCGTCGCCGGTGACCCCGTACCCGACCCGGATGTGCACCGGCTTGCCCGCAAACTGCAGCGCGGATCGGCCAAGGACAAGCGCATCACCGACGGCTGGTACGACTCCACCGCCGACGTCCACCACCCCTACGACGTGCTCATTGCCCAAGAACAGAACCTGGCCTGGGACTCCAGACTGCGCCGCCGCTACGGCTACCTCGTCGCCGCCGCGGCGGCCTGGACCGCGACCGGCCTGGCGGCCGGTCTTGCTATCGCGGACGTGACCCTGCCTGACGCACTGCTCAGCTTCTTCGTCCCCTCATTGGCCGCCTATCAAATCGCTATCGAGATCTGGGCCAGCCAGCAGCGCATCGCCGACGAACGCGAACGCCTCGCCAAGACCGTTGACACCGAACTGCGCAACGCACAGCCCGGCCCGATCCTCGACCCCGAATGGAACCGCCTGCGCGACACAATCCGCGACATCCAAGACGGCATCCTTCGCACCCGCCTGGACCCCACCCGCGTGCACGAATGGTTCTACCGCCACTACTGTAAGGGCGACGAACGGGACTTTGTCGACACCGCCGAAGGGCACCGCCGCTGCCTCGCTCGCAATTCCCCCTGAACGAATCAATGCCTCGTCCCGCCGGGTCATTGACCTCCTGACGGAGTGGCAGTCCTGGAAATGTTGACCTGCAAGCGTGGTCGGTACGGAGATCGTGTGCACCTTGCAGGGCTGCTCGTTCGAGCCTTGCCCCAATCGTTCGCCCCATTGCGGAGCAGCGGCGGGCGCGCCCATCGTCAGTGGTCGCAAAGGGTAGTGCCTTCATGCCTGGTCTCTGATCGAGTTAGGGGTGAGAGTATGTTCCTCGAACATGGGACGTGTCCCGCCTCCCTTTCGAATTCTCCGGCTTTCTCGGCTGGTCGGCTGGGAGTGATAGCCTCCCTCCGTGATAGCTAACGAGGGAAACGGCTCGCCGGGTACAGAATCTGCGGCCAAGCGGCTCAAACCGACCGTGGAGACGCTGCGGTGGTTATTCTCCTTCAGTGGCAACGAATGTGCATTTCCGGGCTGCGAGCAACGCTTAATAAGCCCCGATGGCGAATTTATTGCGCAGGTCTGCCACATTGAAGCTGCCGAGCCCGGCGGCGAGCGGTTCAACGCGAAGATGGACAACGAGCAGCGCCGCGCGGCGGCGAATCTGATGCTGATGTGCTACGAGCATCATGTCATAACAAACAACGTGGTCACCTTCCCCGTGGAGCGGCTACGCGAGATGAAGGAGACGCACGAGGCGCCTTTCCGTGACGGCCTAAGGGACTTGTTCGACCGCGTCGTGGATTGGACCGAGTCCACCACCGTCACGCTGGCTAGAACCTTGCGCGCCTACCTCGCCTACCACGGCTGGGACGACGCCGACCATGCAAAGGACCCTAACATCCGCGTTGGCAACCTCGCGCTAATCAACGGACTCGCCGAGGCCGTTCGGCGGCTTAGTCGGCCAGCCCGGGAGATGCTCGTCCTGCTGCTCCAACGAGGCAGGGAAGTACACGACCAGCCGGGGTGCGGAGCCAACTATGGCGTTCTGCTCCAGGAGATCATGGACGTCACCGGTCTGAGCGGCCCGGAGATGATCACTCGGTTGGGACAGCTCGAGACCCGGAACTTCGCCAGAATCATGGACGACGATGGAGACTGGGACTTCTACGACTTTGCCGGCCCGTTCGCCATGACCCGGCTCTACTCCGACCTGCACTGGGACGAGCTCGTCTCCTACTGTACGACCGCGCAGGTCCCGCTGAGTGAGATCATCGTCAATCTGCGCTTCGACCTCCTCGACGTACCGCGGCGGGGTGGCGAGGCGACAGATGAGGACTGACCAGCAGCGGAGAATGCGCTGCGCGGAGCGCCCAGCGCCGTTGGCGCTGTCCGTCACGGGCCTGGGCGGAGCAGGTTGGGGTTGTCCCTGCCTCCGGGGATGCGCACGATGACGACGTGACAGGGCGTGGTCTCGCCGGGCCGCCGGACGGTTTCGATCCAAATGCTGTCGAACAGGTTGATGGCGCCTTCGGCGGTGACGGTTTTGTCCAGGGCAAGGAGGATGGCGAACGCGGGGCTGGTGTTTTGGTATTCGGCTGCTTGTGCCACGTAGGTACGGAGTCCGGTTTTGCTCGCGTCGTCTTCCTCGATCTTGCATTCGACGTTGAACTGGGCGGTATTGAAGGTAAACAGGATGTCAGCGCGGCCGCCCCCTTTGTCGATGACCTCGGAATGTACCTGCCGGAACAGCGCTGAGAAGGTGAGGACCTCCCGGTAGTGCTGGTGGAAGAGAGCTTCGTCGACTTTCTGCTTCTTGCCGTCCTTGTCGCGTAGCCGCAGGAACTCGGTGTAGCCGCCGCCCATCTTTCGTCCGATGTCGTAGCACAGGTAGGCGTAGCGGACGGTGGCGTCCAGGAGGCTCTGGAACGGTTCGGCAATGCCGGGTATCCAGTCGGGGGAGGTCTGGAGCCGGGTGATCAGGCCGTTCATCAGGCGCGCGTATTTGGGGTCGGAGATCGTGGAGGCGAAGTCGTCGCTGTCGCGGAGCGCCAGTTCCAGCCGGTCCAGGACATCATCGGGAGTCTGGTCGGCGAGGATCGGGAAGTAGTCGGGGAGCTGGCGCGCGAGTTGCCGCCAGCGGCGTTCTTTTCCCTGTTCGGCCGGAGGGTGGGCCGGGTCGCCACCGCTGAGGGCAGCCGACCGGGCGGACAGGGCGGCATGTAGGCGCTGGGCGGCGGGGTCGTCGCGCAGGTCCTCTTCGTGAGTGAGGGCGTACTCCAGGCTCCGTCGACGGTTTTCCTGCTGTAGGAAGGTGTCCTCGATGACGGGCGCCACGAGGATCTCCACGACGGGCATGGCCGGGGTGTCGGTGAGGACGCGGACGGTGTGGTGCGCGGTGTAGGCGGCGAACAGTGCGGTGAGGATGTCGTGCCCGTCCTCGTACCAGGGGTCGTCGTGGCTCATGTGCTGGGCTGCTTGGTCGAGCAGTGTTGTCAACTGGGCCCAGGCGGTGATGTCCTCCTGGCGGCCGCAGGCCCAGGAAGGGGTGGTGGTGCGCATCCGCCAGGATCGGTACCGCTGCAGATTCTCCCGCAGTGTCTGCGCTGCGGCGGCGACCCGGTGCGAGCCATCGGGGGCGGACAGGCCCAGGAGGCCGTCGATGCCGGCCTGGTAGATCTGGGCATCCAAGCGGCCGGGGTCGACCGCGGTGAGTTCGGTGAACCGCTGCCGGCTGTCGCGGAGCCGGTCGGCCATGGTGGCGTAGTCCTGCTGCTGCAGCGCGGATCGGACGTCGGCCAGGGCGAGCTCGAAGGCCGCGTCACGGAAGGTGTGGTCGAAGGGCAGGCACCGCTCGAGGGCTTCACGTAGACCCGCCGTGGGGTGGTGGGCGTCCAGGACGCCCAGCAGCCGAGGCAGGCGGGCGGCGAACTCGACCGGCAACGCGGCGGGATCCTCGGTGACCTCGTCCATGGCGCCCAGCAGCCGGGCGGAGCTGATCGTCTGTGACAGGGCCAGTTGGACGAGGAAGTCGGCGGCTTCCGCCCCGATGAGAGCGGCGGCGGGGTCGTCGTCAGCGTCCTTGGCGTCAATGAGGCGGCGCAGAAGAGTCTTGGTCAGCCGGACGCCCAAGGCGCGTGCCAGAGCGGGGTGACGGGTGAGGGCATCGACGGCCCCGGCGAACGCCATGTGCCGGGTCGTAGCCGCCAGGCCAGCGATGACGAGCTCGTGGAGATCCGCGTCGTCTCCCGCCCCGTCTTCTGTCTTGCGCTCCATCTGGTGGGCGACGGCCGAGACGAGGTGATCAAGGAAGGGCCCGTCGATGAAGTACGTGTCGGCGGCCAGGACCTCGTCCCTGCCTCCCAAATCGGCCAGGCTCGGCCCGTCACGGCGGGCACCGGCTGGGACACTGCGTGCCCACGCGGTGATGCGCTCGTCCATGGGGTGCATACTGTCCTTCCCCCCGCCGGGCCTGACGCCAACCGGGCCTAGAACAGTTCGCGGCCGTCAACGCCCGTCACGATACGGTCCTCGGGGAAAATGTCCCAGACGGCGCTCTCGGTCGACGTAATGATCATCTGTATCCCGGGAATGTCGTTGCCGGTGTCGTAGAGGGTCTGCAGGACCTGATGGGCGGTCTCGGGGACGACTTCGTCAGCGGTGGGGGCGTCGATGAGCAGGAGCCCGGGATGGGAGACGATGCCTCGGCGGCGGCCGACCCGGACCATCCCGACGACCGCGGCGATCCTCATCCGGAGCCGGTCAACGGGGCTGAAAGACGAATAAGGGTGCTTGGCGCCGGACTTGATGGCGTTCAGGTGGCCGGCCAGGTTGAGGTTGACGCTGCCGAGGTTGGTCACGCCCAACGCTTGGGCGATGGCAAGGATCTCGCCGTTGAGTTCGGTGAACAGGGCCCGGCTATGGGCGTCAACGACCTCTTTGACGACCTCGGTGGCCACGGCCAGGACTCGCTCGTCATTGAGCGGGTGCGGTCCGGTCGGCGGCGCGGTAGGCTCGGACAAGGCCGCGGCCAGCGCGGGAAGCGCACCGGTGGTCTCGCCAGCCGCCAGGGTGAGCGCACCCTGCAACTGGAACACCTCCTGCTGGGTCTGTTCCAGCAGGGTGAACGCCTCACCGGACCGCGCCGCAGCCAGAGCCGCGGCCGCATCCTCATAGGCCGTGCGGGCACGCTCCAGCGTCCGGGCGGCCTGATCCGCCGCAGCCTTGAAGCGCGTCTCGGCGGCCTGGGAGGCGGCCAGACGGTCGTCTATGCGGGTCAGGGCCGCTTGCGCCGCCTCCGGGTCGTCAGGTTCGTCTGGCAGAGGATTGGCGCAGACGGAGCATCGGTGCTCGGTGTCCTCAATGGCCCGACGGGCGTCATCGATGTCGTGGTCACAGCGAGGGCATGCCTCGGGATCCAAGGCCCCCAGGAGCAGCCGCGCGGCGCTGCTCTGCCGGGCGCGCCGGGCCGCCCGCTGGTCGGCCAGTCTGTTCTTGCGGGCGGCCTCAAGCTGACCGGCCGCGACCTGATAGGCGTCCTGGCAGAAGACGACCTGCGCGGCCGCGCGTTCCACGGCCTGCAGCAACGCGGTGATGTCCGGCTGCGCGTCCCGCAGGCCGCGCAGCCGCTGCTGAGCGTCGGCCAGCGCGGCGCGCAGCGGCTCGACCTTCTGCTGGCGGGCCCGGGCATCTTCATCGGCGCGTCGCGCGACTCTGCTCTCCTCCTGGAGTTCCGCTTTGCGTGCGGTGACCAGGCGCGTCAGCTCTGAGGCGTAGGGGACGTCCAGGAACAGCTGCATGAGCCGCACCGGTAGCTGTCCGACCGTCGTGGGCCCCAGAAGAATCGTGTCATTGGCCGAGTTCAGCGCCAGCGCGTAGAAGAAGCTCGACCACCCGTGCACCTGCTCGGTGCTGTCACGCTGCCCATCCTCGCCCTTCGGCGCGCCAGGTTCGGCCGTCCACACCGAGATCGGGCGCAGGCCGAGCCGGTCCATCATGAAACGGCCGATCAGCGCCTCGACCTCCGGCGGTTCGGCCTCCGACACCATGCGCACACCGGGCCCCTCCTCGCTGCGGCCCTCAAGGGCCAGCAGAGCAGGCAGAGCGTCAGCGCTCAGAAGGCGCGCGTGCGGGCGGCCGGGCCGTTCGAAGGTGAGCCGAACCGACGCCGCCACTCCGCCGACCTCGACGTCGGCGCGCACATACTGGAACCAGCCCACCGTCTCGGGGCGCCGGAACCCCGCGAAACCTTCGCCTCGCAGCGCGAAACTCAACGCCCACAGGACGCTCGACTTCCCCGCGGAGTTGATCTCGCTTGCGATCGCCCACGGCCCTGGCCCCAACGGAATGTCCAGAGTGAACGGGCCGTCCTTGGCGGCGGTCCCGGTGCTCTTCACGCCCTCGCAGTACAGGCGATGCACCACCAGTTCGCGGCGGGCAGGCAACGGCGCCGTCAGATCGAGGCCGTGCGCGGCGAGGATCGCGGCGACCTCCTCAGGGTCGGCGTCGTCGAGCCTGGAGATGATACGCCGGTGCAACTCGCTCTCCGACGGAACGGACAGCTCCTCACTCATGGACGGCCCCCCTGCGAGGTCGCTTCGCGTATCACGGTCAGCCGCTCCCGCGTTCGGTCGGCGATCGACGGAATGATCTCTCCCAGCGGCGTCTGGGCATAATCACGCTGCAGATACTGGCGACGCCGCAGCGCGAGCGCCGTGTGACCGGTCGCCTCGGCCAAGGCGCGCACCAGCAGCGCCCGTTCGGTGTACCAGGCCAGTTCGGGGAACTGGGCGGTGGCCTGATCTGCAATCTGACGGCCCTTGCCGGTCAGGTAGTAGCTGTCCTGGATGACACGGGTTTGGCTGCGGCGCTGCCGGACGACCACCAGGCGCGGGGCGGCCAGCACGCTCAACGCCTGGTCCAGATACTCAAACGCCCCGAACAGATAACGCAGCATCGGGATCGCGCACACCTCGGGCTCGTCGGAATCCAGGATCCGGCCCGCCAGATCCAGCAGGATCGTCTCGCCGCTGCGCTCGTAGTCGTTCAGCAACTCATCGGCGAGATAATCGGGGTTCCTCAGCCAGAAGTCGAGCTTCTGCAGACGGCTCTCGGCGTGCAGGACAGCCACCGCGTTCGTCGGGACCTCAGGCCCGGCAGGCTTCTCGACAGGATCGGCCACAGTCGCAATGAGCAGCAGTAGCCGGATCGCGTCAGAAAATCGATCACTCTCATTGTCCGTAGACACTCACACAACGTAGCCCCAACGGGGCAGGTGATCCACAGTTCCCAGCGTCCCAATGTGAAAGTTCGGGCGCTCACCGAGCGAGCACGCTCCGGACCCTACCGAGAGCCAGCGCTCACCGGAGAGGCAATCCCCTACCGTGCAGGTCGAGCCCTATGCCAGCCCCTCCACCGCTCTTGCGGCGGAGCGTGAAAGATGATCTTGCTTGGCGTTGAATCCGGTGGTGCGAGGGCTTCGCGTTGTCGCTGATCCAAGAGTTTCGTCCAGTACCCCTTCCTGGCCGTGACGTTCGGCTCCACAGAAAGAGCCGAGCGTCTGTTCCGGGCTGCTGCGGTTGATCGCCAGCCAGCCAGATCACAAGGCGCCATGAACTGCGTCACCGTCGGCCGGGCGACGTGGCGGCATGGGTTATCGGAAGGTCGAACCGGATGGAGCGGTGCGCTCGGATCAAGAGGGGGGCATGAGCTGAAGCTGGTAGACCTCGCCGTCCAGGATGATGATCTTGTTGGAGTTATCAGAGGCGAACCGGCACTCGGCCACCCGCCGATCACTGCGCCAGACCGCCAGCTCACGTCCATTCGCAGCGTTCCACACTCGTACCACGCCGTCGTCGCTGCCGGTCAGAGCGCGGGTGTCGTCCGGGCTGAACGCCACCGCGTTCACCGAGCCGGTGTGGCCGGTGAGACGCAGGAGTTCGCGGCCGGTGGCCACCTCCCACACCCGCCCCGTACCGTCGAAGCTGCCGGTCAGGACGCGGGCGCCGTCCAGGCTGAACGCCACCGAGGACACCGAGCCGGTGTGGCCGGTCAGTTGGCTGAGCTCCCGGCCGGTGGCCACCTCCCACACTTGCACAAGGCCGTCGTCGCTGCCGGTTAGGGCGCGGGTGTCGTCCGGGCTGAACGCCACGACGTTCACCCAACGGGTGTGGCCGGTGAGCTGCAGAAGTTCGCGGCCGGTGGCCACCTCCCAGACCCGCGCCGTACCGTCGCTGCTGCCGGTCAGCGCTCGGGTGCCGTCCGGGCTGAACGCCACCGCGTTCACCGGGCCGGTGTGGCCGGTGAGTTGCAGGAGTTCGCGGCCGGTGGCCACCTCCCAATTCCGTGCCGTACCGTCGCTGCTGCCGGTCAGCGCTCGGGTGTCGTCCGGGCTGAACGCCACCGCGTTCACCGGGCCGGTGTGGCCGGTGAGTTGCAGGAGTTCGCGGCCGGTGGCCACCTCCCACACCTGTACTACGCCGTCGCTGCTGCCAGTTAGGGCGCGGGTGCCATCCGTGCTGAACACCACCGAGGACACCGAGCCGGCGTGGCCGGTGACTTGCAAGATTTCGCGGCCGGTGGCCACCTCCCACAGCCGCGCCGTACCGTCGCTGCTGCCGGTCAGCGCTCGGGTGCCGTCCGGGCTGAACAGCACCGAGGACACCGAGCCGGTGTGGGTGAGTTGCAGGAGTTCGCGGCCGGTGGCCATCTCCCACAGCCGCGCCGTACCGTCGCTGCTGCCGGTCAGCGTTCGGGTGCCGTCCGGGCTGAACAGCACCGAGGACACCGAGCCGGTGTGGGTGAGTTGCAGGAGTTCGCGGCCGGTGGCCACTTCCCAATTCCGTGCCGTACGGTCGCTGCTGCCGGTCAGGGCGCGGGTGTCGTCCGGGCTGAACGCCACCGCGTTCACCGGGCCGGTGTGGCCGGTGAGTTGCAGGAGTTCGCGGCCGGTGGCCACCTCCCACAGCCGCGCCGTACCGTCGCTGCTGCCGGTCAGCGTTCGGGTGCCGTCCGGGCTGAACGCCACCGAGGACACCGAGCCGGCGTGGCCGGTGAGACGCAGGAGTTCGCGGCCAGTGGCCACCTCCCAAATCCGTGCCGTACGGTCGCTGCTGCCGGTCAGGGCGCGGGTGTCGTCCGGGCTGAACGCCACCGCGTTCACCGAGCCGGTGTGGCCGGTGAGACGCAGGAGTTCGCGGCCGGTGGCCACCTCCCACACCCGCCCCGTACCGTCGCTGCTGCCGGTCAGCGCTCGGGTGCCATCCGGGCTGAACAGCACCGAGGACACCGAGCCGGTGTGGGTGAGTTGCAGGAGTTCGCGGCCGGTGGCCACCTCCCACAGCCGCGCCGTACCGTCGCTGCTGCCGGTCAGCGCTCGGGTGCCGTCCGGGCTGAACGCCACCGAGGACACCGAACCGGCGTGGCCGGTGATGATGAGTTCGAGCGGGTGGTCCGCAGGGATGAGTGCACTGGCGTTAAGCGGCTTTAGCCACTGGGTTTGTGCGGGGGGTTGCAGGGCGGTGGCCCAGGCGGCGATGTCGGGGTCGGGATGTCCCATGAGTCGCCCGGTGACCTGGCTGGTCAGTAGGCCGGGGAGCGCGGTGCTGGGGCTGGTGAGCGCAGGCGTTGACTTCATCAGGGCGCGGCGGATCGCCTGGGCGTGTGGATGGGTGGTGTGGGTGTAGTCGCTGATCAGGTCGGGCAGGCCGGCGGTGGTGATGCGCAGGTGCATCCAGCTCAGCCGGGTGAGCAGCCGCACCAGATCCTCTTGGCGACCGGCTCGGGTCAGATGCCAGGCCAGATTGCCGGGCAGGTACGGGTCGGTGGCGGCGATGTCGATCCAGTCGCCTGGGTGAGTGTTCTGGTAGCCCGTCAGCAGGGTGACATGAGCGGCCCGCACCTGGTCGGGTCCCAGCCGCTGGGCGCAGGTGTCGTATTGCAGGTCGTGCGCGACGAACCAGCGCTCCCCCTGTTCATCAGGGTCGCCGACTGCGGTGAGCAGGGACCGCCCGACCAGGTCGGCCAGCAGGTCCTTGGTCTGCAGGTCGGTGTGCGGGTGCCAGAGCGCGGCGGCGGCGGTGGCGGTGAAGGGGCTGCGGTCGGTGAACACCGCCAACCGTAGGTACCGGTCGCGGTCGGCGGTCGGAAGGTCGTCGATGCCGATATCGATCGCGGCGCGCAGGCTGGGGTGCTCGTACTGCGGGGAGAAGTCGCCCTTGACCTGCCGCAGATCCTGATCGATCAGGGCGAGGACATCGTCGTAGCTGCGGCCGCGGGCGGCCATCGCGCCGGCCATCGCCACGCCGAGCGCCAGGTTCTGCAACCGGGTGCACAACCGGTAGGCGGCCTGCGGCAACTCGGCGGAGCGCTGACCGGTCCATGCGGCCAGCAGATCGAGCGCTTGGGCCTGGGTGAGCTGGTCGACCTGGACCGTGGTGGCGTCGGTGGTCAGGGCCAGGTCGTTGCTGCGGGTGGTGAACAGCACCGGGCAGCCCGGCCCAAGGTCCAGTACCGCGTCCAGCGGCGCGCGGGTCCACACATTGTCCAGCACGATCAGCAGCCGCCGCCCCCGCAGCAGCGCCTTCACCTCGTCACGAGCCTGGTCCACGCTTGTGTAGGCGGGCTCGGTGACGCCCAGAAGGCGCGCCAGGCGGGTCAGCAGCGCCAGCGGATCGGTGCCGGGCGCGGCCTTCAGCCATACCGCCGTCTTGTAGCGGCGCCGCAGCCGCCGGGTACGCGACACCGCGGCCGCCAGTGTCGACTTGCCCGCCCCACCGAACCCCACCAGCGCCACCACCGGCGCCCCCGCGCCGCCCCGCGGGTTGCGGCGCAGCGCCGCCACGGCCCGGTCTGCCAGATCCGGACGCTTGACGAACCGCCGGCCCGGCCGCGGCGCGTCCCCCAAGAACCCCTCCGGGCCGGCCAGCTCGCGCAGCGGCCGATCCGCCTGCCACAGCCACACCCACCGCACCACACCCACCACGATCGCCAACGTCGCCGCGATCGCGCCCACCCAACTGACCCGCTCCAGCGCCTTATCCCCCCACCACCCCTTCTCCGGGTGAGAGCCTGTCGCCGACCACACCAGTGCCGCCACGATCGCCACCCCGACCACCACAGCCGCCGCCCAGCGCCGCCGCACCCCCGGTCTCGCCATGGCACCGCATCCTGCCGCAACCACCCGCCGCCCGGACCGATACCGCCCATCCCGGCCACCGCGACCAACCACCCCGTCGCGGCGCCTATGAGAGCGCCGCCCACTTCATACCGTTGAGCAGGAGAACGCGCGGCTATACGAGGCGCTGCAGACCGCCGAACACGACGCGCCCGCCGCGACCAGGGGCCGCGCGCGCGGACGCCGCCGTCACTGAGCTGGAGGTCGAACGCGGCGTCCGGACGGCCGTCGAGACCGAGCTGCGGCGAGGGCTGGAGCATGCGCGCGCGGACGCCGCGGCCGTGCGCGAACAGCTCGGCCCCGCCACCGAACGCGCCCGGCGAGTGGGAAGCCAATGCGACCGTAGTGGCATGCTCATGGCGTGAGCAGCCGCAACTTCCCCTTCACACCGGAGACGTCTCGCGACCTCGAAATCGGTGACTTTTGGGCTGTTGAGCTGCCGCTCGACGGACTGTACAGCTGCTTCCAGGTGACGGAACTGGCCCGCAGCGGCCCTGGCAGTCGGGCATTTCTCGGAGCAGGTGTTGTCGACTGGTGCGAGTCGACGCCCCCGACCGTCCAGGACGTCACCGGCAGGATCGTCCTGCGACATGGCCTGATCCACATCGATGCGTTCAAACAGACCGGTGCCCAGATCCTCGGGCAGGCACCGGTCACCCATTCTGAACCGCTCACCCCTGTCTTCGGGGAGGTCGAGGTGGGCGACGTCCAGCACGTCTGGGGGGTGACGGCCCTCCCACACGTCGCGACATCCGAACTCACCAAGCGCCGGTAGGCAAGAGCCTGACGAGGACCAGAGCCCTCACCACGGTGGCCTCAATGCACCGTGGCCGAGGTGAAACGACGAGCGGTCCAGCATCCGGGGATGAACGCCGAGCGGCAGGCGCGGGGTGCCTACCGAGTTCGGCGGAGGCGAGGCCGTCCTGGTAGGACGCCCGCCCATGCGTGCGCACGGTCGTCGGATCAGTCGAGATGGTGCTCAACACACCACGTGGCGATGTAGTACGCGGCAGCCATCGCCAGCCCCTTCTTGACGCCCAGCGGGGCGTCCTGCCGCCACTTGTACCGGGTCCGGACCTCCCGCAGGGCCGGCACGTCACTCGACCGCGCGGCCTGCAACGCGGTGTCGGCGGCGGCCTGCTCCACGCCCGTCGCGTTGGCCGCCTGCTGGGCGTACTTGCACGCCTTGATCGTCGCCTTGTCGTACGTGCTCGCGCCCGGGGACGCCCCCGCCCGCGCCGGCGAACCGTCCCCGTCCGCAAGCACGAGGGTGATGACGCCCGCAACCACGACCGCCGCGACAGCGGCCGTCACGGCAATCACCACGGTTCGGCGGGACGTGCGCTGCTGATCCATGGTGGGTAGACGCGCCAACATGATCAGCGGATCACGTGGCGGCCGCGCCGGCCACCGGAGGCAGGGGAGGGTCTTCGGGGGCTCGCCGTAACACCCCCGCGGGCCACTGCTACCGCCTGCGGCTGTGGCCACGGCTTCAGGACTCGCCGGCGGCTCTGCGCCGGAGCTGGCCGCACTTGGGAAGCCGCTAAGCAGCGATAGTCACGAGTCCGAGAGGCAGTCGGAGACGGCTCCGGGCTATCGAGTGGAAGATGATCTTGCTTGGCGTGGAATCCGGTGGTGCGGGGGCTTCGCGTTGTCGCTGATCAAAGACCAGGGGACGGGCGCACAGGAGACCACCTCGACCTTGGACCTGGTTTGCGGTGGTCTGCCGGCGTCGCCGCGTCAGTCCATGCCGATCAGGGAGAACGTGAGGGTGATCGCTGCGTCGCGCAGTAAGGGCGGCGCGGACGGTACGGCCCGCAGCACCCACCGGCGTCCCAGCTGAGCGATCGTCGCGACCTCGCGGCCGTGGACGTCCATGACCTTCATGGTCGTGGCGCCGCCACCCACCGGCTTGGCCGAACCAACTTGTTGTCCGTCATGGCTCAGCAGCGTGTAGCGCAGGGTGGGATGGACGGTCGTGCGGCGCACCATCATCTTGGCGGTGCCGGTCGCATCGAGCATCAGGGATTCCGGCTGGTAGTCCTTGCTCGTACGCCGCTCAATCAGCATCAGGGGCTCACCGTCGGAGCCGTACAGGGCAGAGAACGTCGTGGCGTCGCGAGAGATGCCGGCCAACACCTCAAAAGTGGAGCGCTCGTAGTTCCTGCGGTGCCGGCCCGGCAGTTCGAGGCGGCTATACCCGGGTGGCGGTTTGGCGGTGCGCAGGGTGGCGTACGGCCGGCCGTCCGGGTGGCACACGTCTTTCCGGCCGATGAGCACGACGAGCCCGTCTCCTGGTTCAGCAAGCAGACGCCGGGCCATGGTCCGGCCGGGGCCGACCAGACCGACGACGAACACCGGCAGTACCGTCGCCGCAAGAACAAGCGGGATCAGTCCGATGAACAAGATGCCGTTCCTCGCGAACCCGCCCGCGTACGGGCCCATGGGCCCGATCCGCACCGGCACCCCGGTGCGTCCCGCGTCGTCGCGATCGAGGCCGTAGATCTCGCCCGAGCCGGTGTGTCCGTCCTGGGTGCGCCACGTGCCCGTACAGACGAGCTTCGTCGTCTTCCCGGTCCGCACGCTGTGGCATTCGGCGACATCCGCTGAGGCCTTCTCGCCGGCGGTGAGCGTATAGCCCATAACCACCGGCCAGAACAGCAGGCCGGCCAGGATCGCCCCTACGAAGGCCGCCACCACCAACCGCCGCCGCACCATGGCGCGAAGCCTAAGACGGCTTCCCGCCACTCCGCAGTAAGTTGGCGAGCCGCCGCGGTCTCATTCGGTGGCGTATCGCGGGCGTATTGAAAACCGGATACGGCACCGCAACAGGCGTCCGTCTTCAGTGAAGGCATGGACTGCATCGCATCGCTGTCGGCCCGTCGTACGTGCAGGGTCGCGCTCGCCGGTTCGGGTCGGCGAGCGGACGGTCGTCCTTTCCGCCGGGCGGCTCCCGCTGATCGAGGGTCGGCGTACGGGCCGACCTTTCGGCGGTGAGCCGTGGAGATCAAATCGCGCGTTCTCGCAGTGGTCACTCGGGTCGTCGCGGTGCTGCTGGTGCCGGTCGCGTTCTGCCGTGCACCGGACCGCGCACGGTTTCTGGCCTGCCAATGGGCCTTGGCCCTGCGCTTTCCCGCCGAGGATCTGCGGGGGCTGGCACCGGAGACGCTGGCGGCGTTCACGCATGCGCGGGCCGAGGCGTTCTGGCGCCACGGGCAGATGATCGGCCTCACCTCGGGCTACCGCGACGCGAGGGAGCAGTACCGGATCTTCGCCGAGGAGGTGTGGCGCACCGGCTCGGTTCAGGCGGCGCGGCGCCGGGTGCTGCCGCCGGAGGAGTCAAGCCACGTGCGGGGGTTCGGGCTCGACGTCCGGCCGACCGAAGGCGCGCGGTGGCTCGAACGGCACGGTTGGCGGTACGGGCTCTACCGCGTCTACGACAACGAGTGGTGGCACTTCGAGTACCGCACGGCCGCGCCGATCCGGCTGCCGCACCCGGATGCCGCGCCCCGACGGATGCACACGGATCCGGCCGACGACCCGTGGAGGCGGCCGTGAACGGGCCGACCCTGCAGACGCTGCCCGACGCGGTGGCCGCCAACGTGGCCGGGATCCGCGCGCGGACGCGGAGCACGATCATGGCCGTGGTCAAGGCCGACGGTTACGGCCACGGCGCGGTCGCGGTCGCCAAGGCCGCCGTTGCCGCCGGTGCCGGGTGGCTCGGGACGACGAGCGTCGCGGAGGCGTGCGCGTTGCGGGCCGCGGGGTCGGCGGTGCCGATCCTCACCTGGCTGCATCCTTCCGGGATCGACGCCGAGGCGGCGGCCGCGGCCGGGGTCGATGTCGCGGTCGGGTCGGTGGACGAGCTCGGCGGGCTCATCGCGCAGGCCGCGCCGGCGGTGCGGGTTCATCTGCATGTGGACACCGGGATGTCCCGGGGCGGCTGCCCCCGCCGGCAGTGGGACGAGCTGATCGGTATGGCTCAGCGCGGTCAGAGGGCCCGGCGGGTCCGCGTCGTGGGCGTCATGGGGCATCTTCCGCTGGCCGACCGGGCCGAGCCCGCGGCGAACGCGCCGGCGGTCGCGGACATGCACGAGGCGCTGAAGGCGGTCCGGGCGGCGGGGCTCGGTTCGCCGCTCGCCCACCTCGCGGCCACGTCCGGGACGGTCACCGATCCGGCGACGCATCTCGGCATGGTCCGGGTCGGGGCGGGACTGGTCGGCATCGATCCGTCCGGGACCGTGGAGATGCACGGCGCGTCCCGCCTGACCGCGCCGATCGTGCACACGACGGCGGTTCCGGCGGGCACGCCGGTCGGTTACGGCGGCACGTACATCACCTACCGCGCCACCCACCTGAGCATCCTCCCCATCGGGTACGCCGACGGGATCCCCCGGGAGTTGTCGCCCCGAGCCGGCGTCGAGATCCGCGGGTGCCGTTTCCCGGTGGTCGGACGGGTCTCGATGGACCAGATCGTGATCGATACCGGCGCCCGGTACTTCCCGGTCGGCACGTCCGCGACCGTGTTCGGCCCGGACGGGGGCGCCACCCCGACCGTCCAGGACTGGGCCCGCTGGGCCGGGACCATCCCGCACACCATCGTCACCGGCATAGGGCCGCGTGTGAGAAGGAGCATCGCATGACACGGCGAATCGTGGTGATCGGCGGCGGAGAGAACGCCGAGCACGACGTCTCCCTGGCCACGGCCGCGGCGATCGCGAAGGCGCTGCGGTCCGGCGGTTTCGACGTCGACGAGCTGACCATCGACCGCGACGGGACGTGGAGACAGGGAGCGGACGCGCTCGGGAAGCAGGCGATCGGTTCGCTGGCGGCGGCACTCGGCGTCATCGAACGCGCCGACGTCGTCTTCCCCGCGGTCCACGGCCCGTCCGGTGAGGACGGGACGCTCGCGGCGCTGTGCGCCCTCACGCACACGCCGATGGTCGGCTCGGGCCTGCGCGCCGGGGCGCTCGGCATGGACAAGTGGGCGACCAAGCTCGTGGCGGAGGCGGTCGGGATCCGGACCGCTCCGGGGCGGCTGGTGGCGGCGGCGGAGATCGCCGGTATCGGGTTCGAGAGGGACGTGGTCGTCAAGCCCGCCTCGGCCGGGTCGAGTTTCGGTGTCGCCCTCGCACGCGACGCCTCCCAGTTGCGCGACGCCCTGCGGTGCGCCGCGCGGTTCGACGACCGGATCCTGATCGAGGACGTCGTCGGGGGCCGGGAGATCGATGTGGCCGTGCTGCGGGAGGCCGATGGCCGGCGGTGGGCGTCCCCGCCGCTGGAGATCCACACCGACGGCCTGTTCGACACCCGGTCGAAGTACGACGGTTCGGCCCGGTTCAGCGTGCCCGCCGGAGTCGACGGCGCGGAGCGGGCGTCCCTGACGGAGGCGGCGCTGCGGATGTTCGACGCGCTCGGCTGTGCCGGGGTCGCCCGCGTCGACTTCTTCCTCACCGGCGACGGGCCCGTCCTCAACGAGGTCAACACCATGCCGGGGATGACCGCCGAGTCCCAGGTGCCGAGAATGTTCGCCGCGACCGGGCTGCCCTACGAGCGGCTGGTCGCACGCCTGGTCGACGCCGCCGCGGTCCCGGACTCCCGAGGACGGGAAGCGATCATGTGAGCCCGCGCGGGCGATCCGCGCCGCCCTCACCACTCCTGCCGGCGTGTCGGTTTGCATACGTCGGCGATATGCCGCGCTGCTTAGCCTTGAGGTGTGCGCGTGCTGATCGTGGAAGACGAGCCCTACCTGGCCGAAGCCGTCCGGGACGGTCTCCGGCTGGAGGCCATCGCCGCCGACATCGCCGGGGACGGCGACTCGGCCCTGGAGATGCTCAGTGTCAACTCCTACGACCTGGCGGTTTTGGACCGCGACATCCCCGGCCCGTCGGGCGACGAGATCGCCCGGCGCATCGTCGCGTCCGGCAGCGGCATGCCGATCCTCATGCTCACCGCCGCCGACCGGATCGACGACAAGGCCACGGGGTTCGAGCTCGGCGCCGACGACTACCTCACCAAGCCGTTCGAGCTCAGGGAGCTGGTGATGCGGCTGCGGGCGCTGGACCGCAGGCGCGGGCACGTGCGCCCCCCGGTCACCGAGATCGCGGGCCTGCGGGTGGACCCGTTCCGCCGGGAGGTCTTCCGCGACGGACGCTACGTCGCGCTCACCCGCAAGCAGTTCGCGGTGCTCGACGTCCTCGTCGCCGCCGAGGGCGGGGTCGTCAGCGCCGAAGAGCTGCTGGAGCGGGCCTGGGACGTCAACGCCGACCCCTTCACCAACGCCGTCCGCATCACCGTCTCCGCCCTGCGCAAACGGCTCGGCGAACCATGGCTGATCGCCACGGTGCCCGGCGTCGGCTACCGGATCGACACCACGCAGTCCGGCGGCCCCCGTGCGTAGGCGCCCGGGACTCAGCGCGCGGCTGAAACTCACCATCAGCTACGCCGGGGTGATCGTCCTCTCCGGTGCTCTCCTGCTGGCCGTGGTCTGGGTGTTCCTGCTGCGCTACGTTCCCGACGGGGTGATCAAACCCGGGCCGGGGTTCTTCCGGGACAGGGGCCCGGCGCCGCCGTTCATCCCCAACCGCACCGACCTCTGGCGAGCCTTCGCACCCCGCGCGGCCCAGGCACTGGCCTTCCTCCTGCTGTTCGGGCTTCTCGGCGGATGGCTCCTCGCCGGCCGGATGCTCGCACCGCTCACCCGGGTCGCGGACGCGGCGCGGCTGGCCGCGAACGGATCGCTGTCCCACCGGATCCGCCTCGAAGGCCCCAGAGACGAGTTCCGCGAACTCGCCGACGTGTTCGACACCATGCTCGAACGGCTCGAATCCCACATCACCGAACAGCAGCGGTTCGCCGCGAACGCCTCCCACGAACTGCGCACCCCGCTGGCGATCTCCCAGACGCTCCTCGACGTCGCCCGCAACGACCCCGCCCAGAACCGGGACGAGCTCATCGAGCGGCTCCAGACCGTCAACACCCGCGCGATCGACCTCATCGAGGCCCTCCTGCTGCTCAGCCGCAGCGACCGCAGGAGCTTCACCCGCGAGCCCGTCGACCTGTCCCTGGTCGCCGAAGAGGCCGCCGAGACCCTGCTGCCCCTCGCCGAGAAGCGGCGGATCACGCTGGAGGTCACCGGCGAGAGGACGCGGACCGTCGGCTCCGAGGAGCTCATCCTGCGGATGGTGACGAACCTCGTCCAGAACGCCATCGTCCACAACCTGCCCGCCGGCGGCACCGTGACGGTCCACACCACGGCGGAGGACGACGCGAGCGTCCTGCGGGTCGAGAACACGGGTCGACCGCTCCCCTGGGACCTGGTTCCGACCCTCATCGAACCGTTCCAGCGCGGAACGCGGCGCGTCCGCACCGATGAGCACGCCGGCGTCGGCCTGGGGCTGGCCATCGTCCACAGCATTGTCCGAGCACACGACGGGACCCTCGACCTCGCGCCACGCCCCGCCGGCGGCCTCCTCGTCACGATCCGCCTCCCCGGCACGCGTCAGGACCCGTCCCCGACCGCGGCCCACCAGCCCGTCAGAGCACCGTCACCGGCGGCGTAGCGGCGGACGGCACACGGTTCGGCCCGCTAGCAGCGACGGTCGCAAGTCCGAGAGGCGCGGGCGCCGCGTCGCTGCCCACACGGTGCCCCGCCGCACCGTCCCCTTCGCGGTGCTTCATTGCTGGTCCTGCTGGTACCAGCAAGCGCGGTACTAGCAACGACCGAGCACTGGTCGGACGCCTGTGACCGTTCCACGATGGGACTCGCCTTCGCTGACCGAAGGCCCTGAAGAAGCGAAGAAGCTTCGTTTCCACGCCCGAGCACCAACGTCCGTGGGAAGGAGTCTCCTTGTCTGTGACCGAACAAGGCATCCAGCGCGTGCGCGATAGGGAGAGGTTCGGGCCGCGTCTGGCCGGCGCGCTCATCGTCCTCGCCTGTGCGGTGGGACTGGATGTGAGCAGCGTCGCGGTCGTGAACGCCGCGCTGCCGGCGATCGGGCGCGGCCTGTCGATGAACGAAGCGACCCTGCAGTGGCTGATGACCGGCTACGCGGTCACTTTCGCCGGGTTCCTGCTGTTCAGCGGCCGCCTTGCCGACATCTTCAGCCGCCGGGCGGTGTTCGCCCTCGGCGTCGGCGTGTTCACCGTCGCCGCCTTCGCCGCGGCGATGGCGCCGACCCAGGGCGTCCTCATCATGGCCCGGTCGCTCCAGGGCGTGGGCGCCGCCGTCTCCGGGCCCGCGGCGATGGCCCTGCTGTTCCAGCTCTTCCCGGAAGGGCCGCTGCGCAACCGGGCGCTCGGTGTCTACACCGCCGTCGGCGCGTCGAGCTTCAGCGCGGGGCTGGTGTTCGGCGGCCTGCTCACCGACGCCTTCGGCTGGCGGTCGGTCTTCGTCTTCAATGCGATCGCCGGGACCGCCGTGCTGGCGGGCATCGAACCGCTGCTGCCGCCCGGCACCTCGAATCGCCGTCCACTGGACATTCCCGGCGCCGCCATGGTCACCGCGGGCCTGCTGATGGCGGTCTTCGGGATCAGCCGCGGCGGTGAGCGGGGGTGGGGAGACCCCTACGCCATCGGCGCCCTTGCCGTCGCCATGTGCGCGCTGGTCGCCTTCACCGTCTGGGAGGCGCGTACCGCCGAACCGCTGCTGCCGTTCTCCATCTTCCGCTCGGCCCCGGTGCGGGCGGCGACCCTCGCGGCCGTGGTGTTCTACGCCGTCGTCATCTCGGTCCTGTTCTTCGCGCCGCTCTACATGCAGGGCATGCTCGGCTACAGCCCGTTGGAGTCCGGGCTGGCGATGGTGCCGATGGGCGCGCTCGTAGCGCTCTTCGCCAACGTCGCGACCCGGTTGATGACACGTGGAGTCGGCCAGCGGGCCCTGATGGTCCTCGGCCTGCTGCTCATCGCCGGCGGGGTCGCGTACTTCACGCGCACGCCCCTCGGCGGTGGATACCTGCCCGATATCCTGCCTGGCGTCGCTCTGATGGGCATCGGCCAAGGGCTGGCGTACGCCGGGCTGACCGCGGCCACCGTCACCGGCGTGCCGCAGCACCAGCATGGCGTCGCAGGTGCCTTCAACATCACCGCGCAGCAGGTCGGCGGCAGCGTGGGCACGGCGGTCCTGGTGGTGATCGCGGCCGGGGCGGCCGCGGGGCCGGGCCAGCAGCAGCAACTGCACGGCTACCACACCGCGTACCTGCTCTCCTCGATCGTCGCGGTGATCGGCGCCGCCGTCATCGCCGTGATGCCGGGCCTGCGGCTTGCGGCATCCGATCCGAGGCGACGCCCCGCCTGAAGCCGGTATTCACCGGGCCAGGCAGGGACTGGGCACGGGGCGGCCCTCAGCACAGACTGGATACATGGAGTCCAACCACGAGCTTGCCGATTTCCTGCGTTCCCGGCGAGACCGGCTCCGGCCGGAGGACTTCGGGTTGCCCCGCGGCAACCGCCGGTCTCCCGGGCTGCGGCGAGCAGAGGTCGCGCAACTGTCGGGCATCAGCGTCGACTACTACATCAAGCTGGAGCAGGGCAAGACCGGGCGTGTGTCGTCCGCTGTGCTCGACGCGCTGGCCCGTACGCTCCGCCTGGCCCCGGACGAACGGGACCATCTGTACCTGTTGGCGCGCGCCGACGGGATCCCGCGCCGTGCGACGAGGAGCGAGCGGGTCCGCCCCAGTGTCCACCGGATCCTCGAACTGCTGGAGTCCAGCCCCGCGTACGTCATCGGGCGCCGGATGGACGTGCTCGCCTGGAACCCGATGGCCGCCGCCCTGATCACCGACTTCGGCGCGCTGCCGGCCGGGCGGCGAAACCTGCTGTGGCACGCGTTCTGCGATCCCGCCGCGCGCTCGCTGTACGTCGACTGGGAACAGGTGGCCCGACAGGGCATCGCTCACCTGCGCCTGTCCGCGGCGCGGCATCCGGACGATCCCGGGATCGCCGCGCTCGTGGGCGAGCTGTCGGTGAAGAGCGAGGAGTTCCGTACCTGGTGGGCCCGCCATGATGTCAAGGACCGGGGCAGCGGCCGCAAGGAGTTCAGCCATCCCGTCGTCGGGCGGTTCACGCTCGACTACGACGCTCTCCTGCTGCCGGACGGGCCCGACCAGCACCTGATCACCTACACGGCGCCGAAGGGCGGTCCGGCCGCCGATGCCCTCGAACTGCTCGCGGTGATCGGCACCCAGCGACTCGGCGAGGGCGATCACCTGGAGGCGGTCGAGAGAGCTCACGACGTCGACGAGGCTCCTGGGAACACCCGCTGACCCGGCACCTCGTCCCGGCGTTCGCAGGTAACGGCACCACATGGCATCGGATCCGGCCACCGGCTTGCTCGAGTACAAGAAGTGGCCATTTCGGCATTATGGGCGACATGAGAAAGAACGATCCGCTGGCAGGGCTCGATGCTGTCGAGTGGACCCGGCTCCGCCACGCCTACGGCACGGCCGGAAACGTTCCCGGACTTCTGCGCGCTTTGATGTCCCCTGACGAGAACAAGCGAGAAAACGCTCGTTCCGCGCTGCACGACAATGTCTGTCATCAGGGTTGCAGGTACGAGGCGGCCGCGCCGACAGTGCCGTTCCTGCTGGCGATCGCCGCCGACCGTTCGATGCCTGACCGTGCCGAGCTTCTTCAGCTGGTGTCGGAACTAGCGGTCGGATGGGCCGACGAGCACTCGCCCCTAGGCGTCGATATCAAGGGTTGGCGGCGCGAACTGGCCCGAATGCACGCGGCGGACCCGCGGAAGGAGCAGCGCCGCGCCCGCGACGAAGGTCGGGTCTTCGACGACTTCCAGGAATCCCTGCACGAGACCACCGTCGCATTGGCCGCCTACGATGCGGTCCGGGCCGGATTGCCGACCGTGCACCGCCTGCTGAGCGACTCGGACTCCAGCGTGCGGGCCACCGCCGCATACCTGCTCGGCTGGTTTCCCGAGGAGGCCGCCGCGTCGACTCCGCCGCTGCGCGCGTTGTGGAACGTCGAGACCGTCCCGGCCGTCACCGTCAACGCGATCATCTCGCTGGGGCTGCTGTCCGACGGCGGCCTCATCGACCGGATGCGGGATCGACTCACCGGCGACGAACCGCTCGTACGCTACGGCGCCGCCATCGCGCTGATCCGCATGGGCGTCACGGACGCCGCCGTCATCGCCGAACTCGCCGCGGCCTGTACCCGCCCACCCGAGGCGGACGGTCCCGGGTTCCTGGGGTGGGACTTGCGGGCCTATGCCGCCGAGAGCCTGGGCATGCTGGGCGGTGCGGCACCCGCCGAGGCGGTCGACAGCGTGTTGGACGGCCTTTCCCGCAGCAGCGACTTCGGGGCATGCCCGGTGGCCGCGGCCGCACTGTGGCTGACCTTCGGCACACCGCCGCGCCCCTCGCTGCCGCCGCTCGACCAGCTCACACCCCTGCAGCGGCGTACCGTCCGCACCCTGGCCTCACTGCCCGAGACCACTTGGCACATTCTCGACTTCCGCGAGCTACTTGAGGCCTGGGGCGTCTCCGGCGACCGGGACACCTGCCGCCGCTACGCCGGTCTCGCCTGAATGACCCCAACGCCCGGCCGAACGGGCTCCCTGCGTATCAGACGAGTGGGTCCGGGTGGACCTGCTCGCCTTCGACGAACGTGGCCTTGACGGTCACCTCGGCGAGCCGTTCCGCCGGCACGGTGTACGGGTCCGCGTCGAGCACCACCAGGTCGGCGTACTTGCCGACCTCGATGGTCCCGGTCTCGGCGTCGAGGTGGTTCACGCGGGCGCTGCCGAGCGTGTAGGCGGTGAGCGCCGTTGCCAGGTCGAGCCGCTGCTCCGGCAGGAACTCCTCCGTGTCCTCGCCGGGCGCCACCCGGTTGACCGCCACGTGCAGGCCCCACAGCGGGTCGGGGCTGCTCACCGGCCAGTCGCTTCCGGCGGCCAGGGCCGCCCCGGTGCGGTCGAGGGAGCCGAAGGGGTACTGCCAGGACGCGCGCTGCGGCCCCAGGAAAGGGATGGTGAGCTCGTCCATCTGCGGTTCGTGCGCCGCCCACAGCGGCTGGATGTTCGCGGTCACGCCGAGGGCCGCGAAGCGGGGCACGTCGTCGGGGTGCACGACCTGCAGGTGGGCGATGTGGTGCCGGTTGCCGCCCGGCCCGTTGATCGTCCGCGCGCGGGCGAAGGCGTCCAGGGCCTCCCGGACGGCACGGTCGCCCACCGCGTGGACGTGCACCTGGAAGCCCGCGGCGTCCAGCAGTGTCACGTATTCCTGGAGCTCGCCGGGGTCGATGAAGCTCATCCCGTGGTTGCCGGTGCTGCAGCCGCAGCCGTCGAGATAGGCGGAGGTCATGGCGGCGGTGAAGTTCTCCGCGACGCCGTCCTGCATGATCTTGACGGTGCCGGCGCGGAACCGGCCGGCGCCGCCGCGGCGGGCCAGGAGTTCGGGGATCTGCTCGGCGCCGCGGTCCCTCTCCCACCACAGGGCACCGGCGACCCGGCCGGTCAGCGTGCCCGCCTCGGCCGCCGCCAGGTACGCCCGCTGGATCTTCGGGTCGACCATCGCGTCCTGCCAGGCGGTGACGCCGGCCGCGTGCAGTCGCCGCTGCCCCGCGCGCAGGCCGCGCAGCATCTCGTCGCCGGTCGGTTCGGGGACCAGCCGTCCGACGAGGCGGGCCGCGCCCTCGTGCAGGGTGCCCTGCGGGGTTCCGTCCGGCTCCCGCTCGATCCGGCCGTCCGCGGGGTCGGGTGTCGCGGCGCCGATCCCGGCGAGGTCGAGGGCCCTGGTGTTGACCCAGACCCCGTGGCCGTCCTGGTTCACCAGGTGGACCGGGCGGTCGGGCACCACCGCGTCGAGGGCGGTGCGGGACGGCGTCCCGCCCGTGAACCAGTCCATGGCCCAGCCGCCGCCGACGATCCACGGCAGATCGGGATGGGCTTCGGCGTAGTCCCGGACGACCCGCAGCGCCCCGGCGGCGTCCCCGGCGGCGGCGAGGTCGCAGCGGATCATGGTGAGCCCGGCCATGACCGGGTGGACGTGCGCGTCCTGGAAGCCGGGCAGCAGCGCGCCTCCGCCGAGATCGACGATCCGGGTGCCGGCGCCGGCGAGCGGCCGGATGTCCTTTTCGGATCCCACGGCGGTGATGCGGCCGGACTCGACCGCCACCGCGGTCGCCGTCCGGCCGGTCACCGTGCGGACCAGGCCGTTCCGGAAGATGAGATCGGTGGGCATGGGAGGCTCCTCAGAATGATGCGGGCCGCGACGGCGGCCGGCATGAGCTCAGGCCGGTGACAGCTCACGGCCGCGGAACGGGCGCAGCGCGCTCGTCGCGGAGAGGTGGGGGAGGTCGTTCACGGGCTCTCCTCGGCGAGGGCACGGCGGTCGGCGGCGATCCGGGCCGGATCCCAGCCGCGCCGCGGGATCGAGTCGAGCAGGAGACGGGTGTAGGGGTGCTCGGCGCCGGCCAGCACTCTCGCGGTGGGCCCGGACTCGACGACCCGGCCCCGGTGGAGCACCAGGACGTCGTCGGCGACGTGGCGTACCAGCGCGAGGTCGTGGCTGACGAACAGGTAGGCGATCCCGAGGGTCTCGCGCAGTTCGCGCAGCAGCTCGACGATCTGCGCCTGGATCGAGACGTCCAGCGCGGCGGTCGCCTCGTCGAGGATCAGCACCTTCGGCTCCGTGGCGAGCGCGCGGGCGAGGGCCGCGCGCTGGCGCTGCCCGCCGGAGAGGCGTTTCGGAAGCGCGCCGGCCTCCCGCACGCCCAGGCCGACCCGGTCCAGGAGTTCGTCCCTGCGGGCGAGCCGCTGCGCCCGGCTGAGATCGAAATGCAGGCGCAGCGGTTCCTCGACGCAGTCGCCGACGGTGATCCGGGGGTCGAGGGACAGGTAGGGGTCCTGGAACACCATCTGGATCTGCCGGGCCCGTTCGAGGCGCGCGCCCCGCCCCCTCGCCGGCCCCGTGCGGTCGGACCCGCAGGCGCTGATCCGCCCGCCGTCGGCGCGTTCCAGGCCGACGAGCAGCCGCGCGGTGGTCGTCTTCCCAGAGCCGGACTCGCCGACGAGGGCCAGCGAACCACCGGCCCGCAGCGTGAACGACACGTCGTCGACGGCGACCTGCCCGCCGAAGGACTTGCGCAGGCCCTCGGCCTCCAGCACGGGCTCAGTCATGGATCGGTTCCTCCGCTCGCAGGCACGCCACGTGCGCCGCCTCGATCCGCCGCAGGACGGGCTCCGCCTCGGTGCATCGCTCGACCGCGCGGGGGCAACGGGCGGCGAAGGCGCAGCCGGGCGGCGCCTCGGCCAGCGACAGTGGACGGCCCGGGATCCCGTGCGGCGGCCGGGGGGAGTCGATGCGCGGCGTCGCGGCCAGCAGTCCCGCCGTGTACGGGTGGCGGGGCCGGTCGAAGAGATCATCGGCGGACTGCGTCTCGACGATCCGCCCCGCGTACATGACGTAGATCCGGTCGCAGATCGCGGCGGCCAGTTCCAGATCGTGGGTGACGAACAGCATCGCCATCCCGCGCTCGGCGCGCAGCCGGGTCAGGATCGAGACGACCTCCGCCTGGGTGGAGACGTCGAGCGCGGTGGTCGGCTCGTCGGCCAGCAGCAGCCGTGGTCCTCCGGCGAGCGCGCCGGCGATCATCACGCGCTGGAGCATGCCGCCGGAGAACTCGTGCGGGCGCCTGCGCAGTGCCCCGCGCGGGTCGCGGATTCCCACCGACTCCAGCAGCGACTCCGCCTCCTTCAGCGCCTGCCGCGCCGGCGTCCCCGCGGCCCGCAGGCCCTCGGTGACGAAGTCGCCGATGCGGCGCAGCGGGTTGATGGAGGCGCGCGGGTCCTGGAACACCATCGCGGCCTCGCGGCGCCGCAGCTCCGTCAACCGCGCGGCACCCATGGCGAGGACGTCCTCGCCGCCGACCCGCAGCCGGCCGGTGGCCGTCGCTCCGTCCGGCAGAAGCCCCAGGACGGCCCGGCAGGTGACCGACTTCCCCGATCCCGACTCGCCCACCAGGCCGACCGCCTCGCCGGGGGCGACGTGCAGGGACACGCCGTCCAGGATCGGGCGGGCCGCGCGGCCTCGCGCCAGCCGAACGCCGAGGTTCTCGATGTCCAGCATCACCGCTCCCGCTTCGCGACCCGGTCGGCGATGCCCTCGCCGACGATGCCGAAGGCCACCACGGCGATCACGATGGCGGCTCCCGGCGCGAGCGCCGGGAGCAGCGCGCCCTGCAGCAGGGCGGGCGCCCCCTCGTTGATCATCGCGCCCCAGTCCGGGGTGGGCGGCTGGACGCCGAAGCCCAGGAAGGACAGCGCGGCCAGGTCCATCAGCGCGTACCCGAAGTTGATCGCCGACTGCGCCAGGACCAGCGGGGCGATGTTCGGCAGGAGATGGCGCAGGCAGATCGTCCGGCCGGAGCATCCCTGCACCCGGTACGCCTGGATGTAGGGGCGGGTCATCTCCTGGCGCGCCACGCCGCGCACCAGCCGTCCGACGTAGGGGGTGTACGCGACGCTCATCGCCGCGACCGGGGCCGCGAGCCCGGAGCCGAACATCGCCACCAGCACGATGGCCAGCAGCAGCGCCGGGAAGGCGAACACCAGGTCCATCACCCGCGACAGCACCGTGTCGGCCGGTCCCCCGCGCCACGCGGCGGTCAGGCCGACCAGCAGGCCGAGCACCGTGGACGCGACGACGACGGCCAGGGGCTCGAGCAGCCCGGTCCGCGCGCCGTAGATCAGCCGCGTCAGGATGTCGCGGCCGGACTGGTCGGCGCCGAGCGGGTGCGCCGCGCTCGAACCGCTGAGGGTGGCCGACAGGTCGACCGCCTCGGGATCGTGCGGGGCGATCAGCGGTGCGAACACGGCCAGGACGACCAGGACGCCCAGCACGGCGAGCGCGGCCGTGACCAGGCCGTCCCCTCCGCGCAGCCGCGGCATCGCCCTCCGCCGCAGGGGCAGGGCGCTCATGCGGCACCTCCCTTCGCGTGGGTCAGGCGCGGGTCGATGAACGGGTGGAGGAGGTCCACGAGCAGGTTGGCTCCCACGAAGGCCAGGACCACCAGGAGGCTGACGGCCTGCACGACCGGGAAGTCCTTGACGGTGACGGAGCTGACCAGCAGCTGGCCGATGCCCGACAGCCCGAACGCGGTCTCCACGATCGACGTGCTGACCAGCAGCCCGGCCACGACCGTCCCGGTGACCGTGCTGATCGGGCCGAGCGCGTTGCGCAGCACGTGGCGGCGGATCACCGCCGCCCGGGGGACGCCGCGCGAGCGGGCGACCTCGACATGCTCGCGCGCCAGTTCCTCCAGCATGGAGGCCCGGGTCACGCGGGCCAGCAGCCCGGCGAAGGTGAGCGCCAACGCGATCGCGGGCAGCGTCAGGTGGGCGGCCCGGCCGCCGAGGCCGCTGCCGTTGCCGAACGCCGGGAACCAGCCCAGCTTCACCGAGAAGACCGAGATCAGCGCGATCGCCGCGACGAAGGCGGGGGTCGCGGTGGCCACGCCGGTCCCCACGAGGACGAGCCGGTCGACCAGCCCCGGCCGCAGTGCCGACAGGGCGCCGAGCGCCAGCCCGGCGAGCAGGATGAGCACGGCCGCGTAGCCGACCAGCCACAGCGTCGTGGGCAGCCGGGCGGCGATCAGGCCGGCGACGTCCTGCCGGAACTGCACCGACCGGCCAAAGTCCCCGCTCAGCGCTCCGCCCGCCCACTTGAGGTACTGCACGGCGAAGGGGTCGTCGAGGTGGTACTGCGCCCGGACGGCCGCGATCGCCTGCGGCGAGGCCGCGCGGCCGTTCATCAGGAACGCGGCGGGATCGCCCGGTGCGAGATGAACGGAAGAGAACACCGCGATCGATGTGGCGACCAGGGTGACGAGCAGTCCGGTGAGGCGCCGGACGAGGAATCCGACCGGCGCGCTCAACCGGCTGCTCCCAGCGGCGCCGCCCACGGGTACTCTAGCTGCGCGATGCTGGTCGGCGCGCCGGTCACCCGCTTGTTCAGGAACAGGCTGTGCGGGACCTCGTACAGCGGGATCCACACCAGATCACCGACGGCGATCCGCTGGAGTTCGGCGACGACGGCCGCCCGCTTCTGCGGCTCGGGCTCCGCCTCGGCCTGGTTCACCAGCCGGTCGTAGCGCGGGTTGGAGTATCCGCCGTAGTTGCTGAAGTTGCCGCTCTGCAGAATCCCGTAGAACTCGAGCGGATCGGGTGTCGAGTCGTACCAGGTCGTCATCACGAGGTCGAGCCCCGCTCGCGCCTTCGGATCGGAGAACAGCGCGGTGTAGGCGTCCGGCGCGACCGTCCTCAGCCTGACGTCCAGCCCGATCTCCCGTCCGGCGGACTGGACGGCGTTGGCGATGACGGCGATCTCGGGAGCCAGCGTGCTGGTGGCCATGACGATTCTGCGGCCGGTCGCCCCGGCCTCCCGGACGAGCTTCTTCGCCGCGGCGACGTCGCGCGTGGGTCGGGGCAGACCGGCATAGGCCGTCTTCGCCACCGCGGGCGCGATGGCCCAGGCACCGGTCGCGGCCGGCGCCTGGGCCGGCGTGCCGACCCCGGCCGCCCCGGCCTTGATGATCCCGGCCCGGTCCAGGGCCATCGACAGCGCCCGCCGGACCCGGACATCGCCGAGCGTTCCCTTGAGGTTGGTCGGGATCAGGCTGACGGCGGTGGTGTTGGGCCCGAAGTAGAGCTTCCCGGCGGACGAGGCGCGCAGCTTCGCGAATCCGGACGGAGGCAGCAGGTACCCGCCGTCGACCTGCCCGGACAGCAGAGCGTTCACCCGGGCGGCCGGGTCCTGGATGAAGACGTTCTTGATGGTGCTGGTCTTCGGGGCCAGGCTCGGATCCCAGTAGCCCTCGACCTTCTTCAGCGTGATGGCCTGCCCTTTCTGCCAGCTCTCCAGGGCGTAGGGGCCCGTGCAGTCGACGCCGCCGTCGGGCGTGCCGTACTCCGCGCCGGCCTTGGCGAGGAACCGGGCGCTCTCGATGGTCCCGGCCGAGGTCCCCATCTCCTCGTTGAAGAGCTGGTCGGGCCTCTTGAGCCGGACCGTCACCTGCATCGGCCCGGTCTTGTCGATCGATGCGACGTTCTGGAAGGACGAGATCCAGTACGAGCCGACCTTGGGGTCCATGTGCCGCCGCAGGCTCGCGACGACGTCCTCGGCGGTCAGCGCGGATCCGTCGTGGAAGCGCACCCCCGAGCGGATCGTGTAGACCCACCGTTCGGCGTCCGGTGACGCGGCGGTCGCCAGACCCGGCACGACCTTCAGATCCGGCGTGATGCGCTGGAGCTGCTCGCAGACGTTCGCCAGGACCGTGTTCGGCGGATAGTCGTAGGCGTGGGCGTAGTCCAGCGACTGCGGTTCGGCGTACAGCGACCACGTGGCCGAGGCGAGAGGCCCTCCCGCTCGCGGGGTGTCCTTGGAGATCTGGAACGCGGCCGAGCCGGCCGTGCCCGTCTTGGAGGCACCGCCGCAGGCGGTGGCCGCGAGCGCGATGAGGGCCGTCGCGGCGGTGGATCGGGCGGCGCGCAATGGACCACCTCTTTCTCGAACGAGCCGCGGCTCACGGCGCGGCGAGGTGCGGCCAAGTATTGGTGAAGGAACGTTCCCGCACAAGGCTTTGCAGGAACGATTCCGCAGAGCTGGACCAGGGGTACCGCAACGCCCCGGCAGCTGACAGGATCTGGTGGATGAGTCCACCCGCACCGCGAGTCCGGCTGGTCGACGTCGCCCGGGCCGCCGGCGTCTCCAAGACGACCGTGTCGGCCGCGCTGAACGGGTCCGGCCGGTTGCCCGAGGCCACACGCCGCCACGTCCGCGACGTCGCCCACCGCCTCGGCTACCGTCCGAACGCCACCGCGCGCCTGCTGCGCGCGGGGCGCACACGGCTGCTGGGGCTCGCCGTCCGCGAGTACTCCGAGACGCCCTGGGTCTACTCCGAGCTCGCCTACTTCTCCCAGCTCGCCAGCGCCGCCAGCCGCACCGCCCTCGGGCACGGCTACGGCATCGTCCTGCTGCCCACGACCTCGCCGGGCGACTGGTGGCTGGACCTGCCCTTGGACGGTGCCATCGTCATCGATCCCACGGCGGACGACCCGATGGTCGCCGACTTCCTGTCCGGCGGAATCCCCGTGGTGAGCGACCGCCGCGCGCTGGACGCCTCAGGCCGTCCCGAGGACGCGGAGAGCCTCGGACGCTGGGTGGACTTCGACTACGCGGCCGCCGCACTGAGCGTCCTGGACCATCTGGCCTCCTCCGGAGCGCGCCGCGTCGCGCTGGTCACCGCGGCGTCCACCTCCAGCTTCTTCGAGGAGTCCGAGCGCGCCTACCGGGCCTGGTGCGAAGACCACGGGCAGGAGCCGCTGCTCACGGCCACCGCCGCACCGGGCCATTCGGAGGCACTGGAGGCGGTCGACGAACTGCTCGCGGCGGCCGGTGAGCCGCCCGACGCGCTGTTCACCCTGGTCGAGACCAGCCCGCCGCTGCTGCTGGACCGGCTCCGCCGGCACGGCCTGTCCGTCCCCGACGACCTGCTCCTGGTGGCCACGACCGAGGACCCCACCGCCGCCTTCAGCGACCCGCCGGTCACCACGCTCAGCTTCCTGCCCGCCGAGACCGCCAAGGCCGGCGTGGAACTCCTTGTGAACGCCTTCGAAGGACGCGACACCCCCCGGGGCCACCTCTTCACGGCTCGTCTCGACGTCCGCGCCTCCTCGACGCCCCGAACCCGCGGCACTGCCCTGCCGTCGGTGCGGGTCCGGTGACCTTCCTCGGGCCTGGCGGGGCGGTCCGTTCCTCGGGCTCCCGCAGGGGCTAGCAAATGTGAGACTTATTCATGTACTTTGGCGATCCCCCGTGAAGGAGATCGCATGCGTTCGCGATGGCTCGTGCCGACGGTCGTGGGCGTGGTCCTGGCCCTTCTCATCGCCGGAGCGCTGATCGATCCGGTCGGGTTCTTCGCGTTGCTGGGGATGCCCGGGCGTGCGATGCCGGCCGCACGGTGGCAGGTGGCGCCCCTCGCCGTCTACGTGCCGCTGCTGGTGGCGGGCACGGCGCTCGTCGCGGCGGCATTCGGGCATCTCGGAAGGCGAGCGCGGTTCGCGACGGTGTGGGCGGGGTTCGTGCTGGCCGCCGTGGTCGCGAAGGCCGTCATGGCGCTGGCGGCCACCGCGCCCGCGCTGAACGTCGCCGACCTGCTGTGGTCGACGAGCTTCACCGTCCCCAAAGCCGCCCTGTACGCACTGGTCCCCGCCGCGGCGACCCTTCCCGTGCAGGCGGGCGAGCGCCCGGACGGGGAGCCCGCGCACCGGGCGCACTGGCCGATCGCGGTCATCGGCGTCGCGGCGGTCGCGATGACCGGGCCGTGGGTGTCCTCGCACTGGTCACGGGACCTGCCGCACGGCCTGCCATCGGCCTCCCCGCAAGGCGGGGCGGCCGGGCTCCTCGCGGGCCTGCTGGTCCTGCTCCTCGCGCTCGCCCGCACGCAGCGGACCTTCGCGCGCCGGTCCCGCACGGCCGCCGGGGCCTTCCTCGGCGGATGGCTGGCCGCGATGTGGGCGGGCATCGTCCTCGGGGCCGTTCAGGTCGCCGGGCTGGTGGTCGTGGACGGGCCGGGTGCTCCCTTGCAGACACCCGCCGCGCTGTGGGTCCGTCTCGGCGAGGGGGCGTCCTTGGGGGCCGCCGTCGGCTGGGTTCCCGGGCTGTTCGCCCTCCTGGCCGCTCGCGGCGCGTTCCGGTGGCCCGCGGCGCGGACCGTCCAGGCCGCGGCCCTGGTCACCGCGGTCGTGGTCGCCGGCGCGGCGGGGGCGGTGGCCGCCGCGCGTCCCGAGCCGCCGCCCGCGCCCCGCAAGGCCGTGGCCGCCGCGTCCGGGACGGAGTTGTCGGCGTTGCGGGTCGTGCGGGGGAAACGGCCGCGGATCGTCGACGGCGAGGGACGGCAGGTCCTGCTTCGCGGGGTGAACGTCAACCAGCTCGTCGACTTCTACGCGCCGCGCCCGGGCGTCCCGGCGACGCTGCCGCTCAGCGAGGACGACTTCGCGCAGATGGCCGCGCTCGGGCTGAACGTGGTGCGCCTGGGGGTGTCGTGGTCGCGGATCGAACCGCGTCCCGCCCGGTACGACGAGGGGTACCTGCGGCAGATCGACCAGGCCGTGGCCTGGGCGAAGAAGCACGGGCTGTACACGGTGATCGACATGCACCAGGACGGCTGGAGCAACGCGCCCACCCCCCGAGGGACGTCCTGCCCGCTGGGCACGTCCAAGATGTATGGCTACGACGGCGCGCCGGCGTGGGCGACCAAGACCGACGGCGCGCCCCGCTGCCAGTTCACCGGACGCGACATCTCGCCCGCCGGGGACCGCGCGTTCACCAACTTCTACTACGACCGCGACGGCGTCCAGAGCCGCCTGGTCAAGGTGTGGGCCATGCTCGCCGCACGCTTCGGCGCCGACCCCGCGGTCGCCGGGTTCGACCCGCTCAACGAACCGGGCTTCGGCGAGCAGGCGCCGCTGACCTCGACGCTGCTCCTCGGCCGCTTCTACGACCGTGTCCTGCGCGCCGTCCGCGCCGCCGAGAGCCGGCCGCACCCGCTGTTCCTCGAACCGAGCATCTTCTGGTCCGGCACCGGGTTCGACGCGGTCCCGCGCGGCTCCTTCACCGCCGATCCCGACATCGTCTTCGCACCCCACCTGTACGCCGAGTCGATCACCATGGACGCCTCGCTCGGCCTCCCCGTCATGACCTCCGTCGAGCACGGCTTCGTCCTCGCCCGGCGCGCCGCCGGCGACATGCCGGTGTGGAGCGGCGAATGGGGATTCTGGGGCGACGACGGCCCCGTGGCCGACCGGCTGCACCGCTACGCCCGCCAGGAGGACGGCGACGCGATCGGCGGCGCGTTCTGGGTCTGGAAGCAGGCGTGCGGCGACCCGCAGAACGGCATCGAACCCACCGGCAACGGGCTCAACAACCTCGACTGCGCGACGGGACGCTTCCTGCCCCGCGACGCGGCCGCCGTCCAGGAGATCTCGCGAGCCTTCCCGCACGCCGCCCCGGGCATCATCACCTCACTGCGATCCCTTCCCGGCGGACGGCGGACGTTCCGGCTCACCGGAAGATCATCCGCGGGCGGCTGCACCCTGGAGGTCTGGGTGCCAGGGAACGAACGCCCCGCCCCAGCCGCGACCGGCATCGACCGGATCGACGCGCGACGAGTCGAAGGCGGCTGGATGGTCACCGGCTGCGCCCACGGCTCCTACCGGCTGACGCTCAACTGAACGCACACGAGAGCCGGCCCTGAAAGCTCTGATGTCCTCGTGGAGCGAGTCGTTAGGGTGACGCCATGATCAACAGTGCGGGCGCCGCGCTTGCGCGCCGGGAGGGCCCGTGACGGCGCGCAAGCGCGGAGCGCGGAGGATCGTCCTGATGAGGCACGGCCGGACGGTGTGGAACGTCCAACGCCGCTTCCAGGGCACGACCGACGTCCCGCTGAACGGCGTCGGCGTCCGGCAGGCCGCGAGCGCCGCCCGGCTCCTCGCCGCCCTGCGGCCCACCGCGATCGTCTCCTCCCCGATGCAACGGGCCGTTGCCACCGCCCAGGCCCTCGCCGATGCCACCGGCCTCACCGTCACTTGCGATTCCGACCTCACCGAACGCGGCGGCGGCGTCTGGGAAGGACTCACCGGCGACGAGATCCGCGCCCGCTACCCCGCCGAACACGCCGTCTGGCAGCCTCCCGGCGGCGAGACCGAGGAACAGGTCGCGAAACGGTTCAGCGCCGCCCTGGAACGCGCCCTGGAAAGCGTCCCCGACGGAGGCGTCCTCGTCGTCGTGTCGCACGGGGCCGCCATACGCATCGGCATGCTGCACTGGCTCGGCTACCCGGAGGAACTCTGGAGTCGGCGGCCCGCTCGGCTTCGTGGCCGGTCGGCGGGATGGAGCCTGCTCCGCGTCGTCTGGAGATCGTCGAGAAGGCCCGGCCGGATCCGGCTCGGGCGAGCGGTGCTCGGCCGCTCCGTCGGGCTCTCCAACGGGTGCTGGTCCGTCATCGAGGAAGGCCGCAGGGGCTGGCGGCTCGTCGAGCACAACGCCGGCCCCCGGCTCGACCCCGTCCTCGGTGACGAGAACCGGTCATGACGACGGGTTGATCGTCACCGGGAGCACCGCGACGCCCTGAGACCGTGACCCGGTTTCCGGAGGTCCGTCCCGTCCGGAGCGTTCGATCCGGACGGGACGGGCGTGGGGTCAGCCGAGTGGGGTGGGCTCGTAGTCGCCGCCGCGCTGGCCGACGATGACGGCCATGCGGTTGGTGGCGTTGATCAGGGCGATCAGCATCACCAGGTCGGACAGCTGGTCCTCGTCGTAGTGCTCGGCGGCGTCCGCCCATGCCCGGTCGGTGACGCCGCCGCCGGCGTCGGCGATGCGGGTGCCCTCCTCGGCGACCTGCAGGGCGGCGCGCTCGGCGTCGGTGAACACCGTGGACTCGCGCCAGGCCGCGACCAGGTTGATGCGGGTGGCGCTCTCCCCGGCGTGCGCGGCGTTCTTGCTCCACACGTCGGTGGCGTAGCCGTCGCCGTTGATCTGGCTGGCGCGCAGCACGACCAGCTTCTGGGTCTCGGGCGGCAGTGTCGATTCCTGGAGGATCGTCTGGCTCGCCGCTCCGAAGTGCTTGGCGGCCTTGGCGGCGGTCGTGGTCGGGTCGCTGAAGAGGTTCAGACGAGCAGCCATCGTGAGCTCCTTGATGTCGTGAGCGGTCGGACAAGAGATGCCGGCGACCTGGAATCTGTGACGGCCGGACCAAGGTGGCGTACGCCACATGTCCGTCTCGGGGCGTTCGCCGTCCGCCGCCGTTGACATCCCGTTGATGCCGGACGAGCCGTCCGGGGCGGGTGAAATTGATCTTCATCCGCTACGATCCGATTCGCCGGTTGTGTGCGACGGCGGCGACGCACGTCCACCGTGCCGGCCGCCGTTCGCGCCGTCCGGTGCGGCCGCCCGCGAACGATGGGAAACCATTTCCCCCGCGACGGCGTCGAAGATCTTGGTCGGCGGCGCGGTCTTCGCGGCCGCCGGGTGTCCCCCCAGGCGTGGCCTCCTTCCCGGTCGTCCGGGAGAACCGGCCGCTCCCCCGAACGCGAGGAGACCTCCATGAATTCGTCCGGCCGGCGCCTGCCGCTGGTGGCCCCGGTGGCCGCGCTCGCGCTGGCGGCCGCAGGAGTCGTGGGCACGGCAGGGACCGCGAACGCGGCCCCCCGCCCGCCGCGAGGCGACGCGGTCGTCCAGGCGGCCCCTTCCCTCATGGCGCCGAAGGTCGCGGGGGGGCGGGGCGGCCCCGCCCCCCCCCCCGCGGCGCGTTTGTGGGCGCGGGCCGGCCCGAAAAC
>NZ_JBEYYT010000008.1:56081-63433 GCF_040645715.1 Spirillospora sp. NPDC046719
GGCGGCCCCTTCCCTCATCGCGCCGAAGGTCGCCGCCTCGGCGGCCGCCGCCGCGCCCGCCTCGGCGAAGCTGTCGCTGACGGGCCAGTACCAGAACACGAACTACAAGTGCGTGCCCACCTCGGCGTCGATGAGCCTGTCGACGTTCGGCGTGTCCGTCAGCCAGGACACCCTGGCCGCCAAGATGGGCACGACGGCGTCCAAGGGCACCACCGGCAACCAGGCGCTGCCCGTCATGAACGGGTACACCGACCCGCTCGGCTACAGCTACGGCTTCTCCAGCGCCTCGACGGCGTCGACGATGATGGCGCAGGTCTCCTACGACGTCGGCGTGCTCAAGCGGGCCCCCGTCCTCGGCGTGTGGATGGAGAAGCTGCCGTGGAACGCCGGCATGAGCGGCTCCAAGGTCGGCCACGCGATCATCGCCTACGGCTACAGCACCAGCGCCGGCACGATCACCGTCTGGGACCCGTGGAAGCCCACCGGCGGTTCGCACACCATCAGCGCCGCGAAGCTCGCCGCGGACATGCAGCCCAGCGGCATGTTCAAGGTCACCGGCCACACCGACGCCGACCTGGCCAGCGTCGGGGACATGACCGGTGACGGCACCGCCGACCTCGCCGGTGTCGACCGCGCGACCGGGAAGCTGTGGCTCTACCCGGGCCCGAAGCTGGCGGCCGCGGACCGGCGCCTGATCGGGACCGGCGGCTGGAACGGCATGACCGAGCTCACCGGGATCGGCGACCTCACCGGTGACGGCAAGGCCGACCTCATCGCCGCCCAGAAGTCCGACGGGACGCTCTGGCTCTACCCCGGCGGCACCAACGCCCTGGGGACCCGCATCAAGATCGGGACCGGCGGCTGGAACGGCATGAAGGACCTCACCGGCATCGGCGACCTCACCGGTGACGGCAAGCCCGACCTCATCGGGGCCAGGAAGTCCGACGGCACGCTGTGGCTGTACCCCGGCGCGTCGAAGGCGCTCGGCAGCCGCATCAAGATCGGGAACAGCGGCTGGAACGGCATGACGAAGCTGGTCGGCGTCAAGGACATCACCGGCGACGGCAAGCCCGACATGATCGCGGTGCGGATCTCCGACGGCACCCTGTGGGTCTACCCGGGGGCGTCGAAGGCGCTCGGCACCCGCAAGGAGCTCGGCTCCGGCTGGGGCGGCATCCGCTCGCTCACCTACACCGGTGACATCACCGGCGACGGCGTCGCCGACCTGATCGGCGTGCAGAGCAACACCGGCGTGATGTACGTCTACGCGGGCCGCTCGACCGGGTTCGCCGCGCGCGTGCAGCTGACGTCAGGCTGGAACGGCTGACGGTCTTCCGCAGGCACCATGGCCCCGCGCCGGATCTCGGCGCGGGGCCTTTGCGCGCGGCGCCGCGATCGCGTCCGGGGAGCCTCCGGAAAATCCGTTGGCGGGACGCGGCGGCCGCTGCTACCTTGCCGGAGGCCGTGCGAGAGACCGAGGAGGTGGTACCCGTGAACGTATCGACATGGGTGCTCCCCTCAGGGGTCACGGTCGGGCGGTAGGTCGTCCGGGAGCGCCGTTCGCGAGCACTCCCGAAAGGCACGACCATGCACTTCACTTCCGAACAGCGCCTCGACGACGGTGTCCTCGAGCGCGGATTCACCCTCGGCGAGATCCCCGGCATCCTGTGGACGCCCGGATCCGCCTCCGCACCGGCCCCGCTGATCCTGATGGGCCACCCCGGCGGACTGAGCAGGATGTACCCCCGGCTGGCGGCGCGTGCCCGGCACGCCGCGGCGGACGGCTACGCCGCGGCCGCCATCGAGCTCCCCGGCAGCGGCGACCGGCCCCGCCTGGCGGACGTCGACGAGGCCCGCGCCGACCTGCGCCGGGCGCTGGAGGCCGGCGAGCCGGTCGGCGACGGCGTCGTGGACCGGCTCGTCCTCCCGCTGGTCGGCGCGGCTGTCCCGGAATGGCGCGTCGCCCTGGACGCCCTCCTCGCGCTGCCCGGGATCGGCGGCCCGGTCGGGTTCGCGGGAGGGCCGATCTCCATCGGCGTCCGGCTGGCGGTGGTCGAGCCGCGCATCTCGGCCGCCGTCCTGTTCGCGGGGAGTTTCGTGCCCCGCGCCATGTTCGAAGAGGCCCGGCAGGTCACCATCCCGCTGCTCGTCCTGCTTCAGTGGGACGACGAGGGGAACGACCGGCAGATGGCCCTGGACCTGTTCGACGCCTTCGGCTCCAGGGAGAAGACGCTGCACGCCAACATGGGCGGGCACACCGGCGTCCCGCGGTTCGAGGGGGACGACGGGAACCGGTTCTTCGCCCGCCACCTGAGGTGAGGCAGCACCTCGCAGGTCGCCGCGGTGGTGTCCCGTCCAGGCTGGGGGGCGCACGGCCTTCTTGCCGGAACGGCAAAGAATCGTGCCGATCGCTGCGCGCCCGCCGAGACTGGCCAGGTCATAGACCCGCCTGATCTGGAGGCCGCCATGCCCGGCACCGCGCGTCGCAAGCGCCGCGGCGACACCCCGCCGCCCCGGACGGGGAGCGGCGAGATCGAGACCCTGCGCGGGTTCCTCGACTATCTCCGCACCTCGATCGCCGCGAAGGTCGACGGCGCGCCGGAGCCGCGGGTGCGGGCGGCCGGGGTGCCGTCGGGCACGAACCTGCTCGGCCTGCTCAACCACCTCACCTCCGTCGAACGCTCGATGTTCCTCGGCGAGGAGGTCACCGACTGGCAGGCGACGTTCCAGGCCGCGCCGGAGGACGGCGTGGCCGACGTCGTCGGCCGCTACCGGGAGGCGGTGCGGCGGGCGAACGAGGTCCTCGACGGGTGCGCCGATCCCGGCGCACCCGTCCCCCGGCCGCGGACGGCGGGACGTCCCGCCCCCAGCGTCCGGTGGGCGCTCGCGCACATGATCGAGGAGACCGGCCGCCACGCGGGCCACGCGGACATCCTCCGCGAACTGATCGACGGTTCGACCGGCCGCTGACCTCGCGGGAGATCGCGGCCCCTCCGGTTTGTGGGATCTTTCGGGCAGGCGACGTCGTCCGAGGAGGCACCTGTGGCCAGTCCCTTCGACCGGGAGACCGTTGCGGCGTACCGGGCCGCCGGCTGGTGGGGATCGGAGACCGTGGCCGGGCTCGTCCGACGGCACGCGGTAAGGCGGCCGGACGACGCCGCCTACGTCACGGCGGACGGAACGCTGTCGTGGTCGGCCTACGAGGAGCACTCGACGCGGCTGGCGGAGCATTTCGCGGGGCTGGGCTTGGAGCCGGGCGAGCGGGTGGCGGTGCTGCTGCCGGACGGGCCGGCCTGGCACGTGACCGCCGTCGCGGCGGAGAAGGCCGGGCTCGTGCTCGTCGGCGTGGGGGCGCGCGCGGGCCGCCGCGAGCTTCGACATCTGCTGGAACGGACCGGCGCGCGCGCCCTGGTGACCCTCGGCGAGCATCGCGGCGCGCCGTCCACCGGCCTGGTGGCGGAGCTGCGGGCCGACGGCGCCGTCCTCTCCCACCACGTGGTCGTGGACCGGCTCGGACTCCCGGACGAGCCGCGCGAAGGCGACCCGGCCGGCCGCGCGCTCGGCCCCGACGAGCTGGCCATCATCAACTCGACCTCGGGCACGACCGGGCTGCCCAAATGCGTGTCGCACACCCAGAACCGCTGGTTCTACTTCAGCGAGCTGGCGCGGCAGGCGGGGGCGCTGACCCCGGACGACGTGTTCATGGGGGCCGTCCCCGCCCCGTTCGGGTTCGGGCTGTGGACGGCGCACTTCTGCCCGGCGGTCCTCGGGATCCCGACCGTGCTGATGGAGCGGTTCGACGCGCACGCCGCGCTCGACCTGATCGAGCGGCACCGCGTCACCGTCCTGCACTGCGTGACCACGCAGTTCATCATGCTGCTGAACGCCCAGGAGGAGAAGGAGCGCGACCTGTCCTCGCTGCGCTGCATGTTCACCGGCGGTGAAGCCGTCCCCTACGAGCGCGCGGCGCGGTTCGAGGAGGCCACCGGCGCGAAGGTGCTCCAGTTCTACGGCTCGAACGAGACCGGCGCGCTCAGCCGCACGACCCTGGACGATCCGCCGGAGGTGCGGCTGCGCACCGCGGGCCGCGTCATCCCGGAGATGCGGGTGCGGCTGTTCGACCCCGCGGACGGATCCGAGGTCACGGGCAGCGGTCGTCCCGGCCAGCCCGGCTGCCAGGGCCCCGCGACGTCCCCCGGCTACTACGGCGACCCCGCCGCCGACCGCGCCCTGTTCACCCCGGACGGCTGGATGCTGATGGCCGACATCGTCGAGATCGACGCGGCCGGGTGCCTGCGCGTGGTCGGCCGGCAGAGCGACCTGATCATCCGGGGCGGCAAGAACATCAGCGCCGCCGCCGTCGAGGCGGAGGTGGGCACCCACCCGGCGGTCGCGCTCGCCGCGGCCGTCGCGATGCCCGACGAGGTGTTCGGCGAGCGCGTGTGCGTCTACGCCGAGCTGCGCCCGGGCGCCGAGCTGGACCTGGAGGCGCTCACCGGCCACCTGGCGGAGCGCGGCGTCTCCCGCGAATGGCATCCCGAGCGGCTCGTCGTGCTGGACCGGCTGCCCCGCTCGTCCGGCGGCAAGGTCGCCAAGGGGGAGCTGCGCGCCGACATCCGCCGCCGCCTCACCCGCTGACCTCGGGCACCGGGACATCGTCGCCGAGCAGGGCCGAGCGCATCGGCTCGGGCACCGGCACCGCCCGGCGGGGATCGGCGGCGCCCGGCGGGGGCCAGCGGCGTCGGCCGGGCTAGCGGGCCATCAGGCGGAGGCCGGCGGTCAGTTCGCGGAGGCAGCGCACCACGAGGTCCGCGGGGGACTCGGCGGAGCCAGCGTCCGCAGCGGCCCACGCCTCCAGCGAGACGCGGATCGCGCTGGTCGCGGCGGCGGCGACCAGGCGGATCTCCAGCGGGTCGGCGTCCGGTCCGGCGAGGCGGGCGAGGACGGGCAGGAGCCGCTCCTCGGAGTCGCTGTTGACCTGCGACCAGACGGCCCGCAGGGCGGGGTCGGTGCGGGCCGCGCGCAGCAGGCCGCGGGTCCAGCGCAGGCCCTCCTCCGCCACCTCGTCCTCGGGGGAGAGTGACGTGACCGCCGCGGATTCGAGCGCCCGGGCGAGGCCGACGTCCGGGCCGGTCTCGGCGAGCAGCGCGCGCCAGCGGTCCCCGCCGGACGACAGGAGCGGGCCGACCGCGTCCTGCTTGTTGCGGAAGTAGCGGTAGAAGGTGCGCAGCGCGACGCCGGCGCGGGACGCGATCTCCTCGGCGGTCGTGCCGTCCGGCCCCTTGTCGGCGAACAGTTCGGCGGCCGCGCGGGCGATGTCGAGCTGCGTCGCGGCCTTGCGGCGCTCGGTCAGCGAGGGCGGGCCCGAGCGGGACGTCCGGTCCTGCTTCGTGTTCATGCGGGAAGCCTACGTCCACCCGGGACAGCGCGGCATGAAGCGCCATTCTGACAAAACGTGCCACTTTGACGTACCGTGGACATGAGGGGCCCTCCGGGCCCGCGATCCCACAGGGAGGCGACATGGACCGCTACAACGGACGCCGGGCACTGGTCACGGGCGGCGGCTCGGGCATCGGCCAGGCCACGGTGCTGCGCATGCTGGCGGAGGGCGGCGAGGTCGTGGCCGCCGACGTGAGCGAGGCGGGGCTCAAGGACACCGTCGCGAAGGCGGGCGAGCAGGGCGGGCGCCTGCGCACGGTGCTCGTGGACGTCGCCGACGAGGCATCCGTGCGCGCGGCGGTCGCGTCCGCCGTCGCGGCCCTCGGTGGCCTGGACGTCCTGGTCAACGCGGCCGGCATCCTGCGCTCCTCGCACACCGACCAGACGTCCCTGGCCGACTTCACCAGGGTGATCACGGTGAACCTGACCGGCACCTTCCTGATGATCCGGGAGGCGATCCCGGCGCTGCTGGAGGGCACCGGCCCGGCCGTGGTCAACTTCAGTTCGACGTCGGCGATGTTCGCCCACCCGTACATGGCGGCCTACGCGGCGAGCAAGGGCGGCATCCAGTCGATGACGCACGCCCTCGCCGCCGAGTACGGCAAGCAGGGGATCCGGTTCACGGCCGTCCAGCCCGGCTCGATCTCGTCCGGCATGACGGACGGGTCGGGGGAGAGCAGGCAGAGCCAGGGCCCCGGGCTGCCGGAGGACGCCGACCTCAGCCTGTTCGCGAAGCTCTCCCCCGCGCTCGGGAAGGGGTTCGCCGGGCCCGAGGCGGTGGCGGGGGTCGTCGCGATGCTCGCCTCGGAGGACGGCGCCTTCATCACCGGCACCGAGGTCCGCATCGACGGCGGCACCCACTTCTGACCGTCCGCCGCGGGCGGGCGGTCAGAAGCGGGCGGTCAGCCGCGCCCGCGGTGCGGGAGGAGCAGGCTCGTCAGCGCGAGGGCCAGGGCGAGGCCGGCCGCGATGAGGAAGACCCGCTCGTAGCCCGCGGCCCGCGTCGCGGTGCCGGCGGCGGTGGTCAGCACGGCCAGCCCCACCGATCCCCCCACCTGGCTCGCGGTCTGCGCGAGGCCGCCGATGGTGCCCGCGTCGTCCTCGGGGACGCCGGCGGTCGTCGCGGCCATGAGCGTGGGGAAGGTCAGCCCGATGCCGGCCGCGATGAGCAGCGTCGGCCCGAGGATGCCGGTGAGGTAGGCGGAGCCGCCGCCGGCTTGGGAGAGCCACCCGAAGCCGGCCAGGAAGGCCGCGCAGCCGGCGAGGATCAGCGGCCGGACGCCGGTGCGCGGCAGCAGCCCGGCGGCCCGCCGCGCGGTCACCACGAACGTCACCGCCGCGGGGGTCTGCCCGAGCCCGGCCCGCAGCGCGCCGTAGCCGAGGACGTCCTGCAGGAACAGCGAGGTGAAGTACCACATCGCGATGGCGATGCCGCCGAAGAGCAGCAGCATGCCGGTGCCGGCGGCGACCCCGCGGACGCGCAGCAGCCGCGGCGGCATCATCGGCCGGGCCGCGAACCGCGCCTCGACGAGGACGAACGCGGCGAGCAGGAGCAGCCCGGCCGCGGCGGGTCCGGCGACGGCCGGGGACGTCCAGCCGTGGTCGGTGCCGTGCATGACCCCGTAGATCAGCGCGGCGAGGCCCGCGGTCCCGGTGGCGGCGCCGGCGAGGTCCAGCGGTTCCCGGCGGCCGGCGCGGGCGCCGGGCAGCGCCGCCAGCGCGACCGCGACCAGCACCGCGCCGATCGGCACGTTGATCAGGAACACCCACCGCCAGGACAGGCCGGTGGTGAGGGCGCCGCCCGCGACGGCGCCGGCCGTCCCGCCCACGCCGCCGGCGGCGGACCAGGCGCCGAACGCGCGGGCGCGCTCGCGGCCCGCGGCGAAGCCGGTGGTGATCACGGCCAGCGTCGC
>NZ_JBEYYT010000009.1:0-61656 GCF_040645715.1 Spirillospora sp. NPDC046719
CAGGCCGCCGCGGCCAAGCTGCTGGACGCCGGATGCACCGCGATCTGCGGCGGCAACGACATCATGGCGCTCGGCGCGATCCGCGCGGCCCGCGCGCGCGGCCTGCGAGTGCCCGAAGACGTGTCCGTGACCGGCATGGACGACTCCCTGCTCACCGCCTACCTCGACCCGCCGCTGACCACGATCCGCCAAGCCGTCCGGGAGATGTCGATGGCAGCGGTCAGCACAGTACTGGACGAGATCCGAGGCGCACGCTCACCCCGCACCGAACTGCTGTTCCGCCCGGAACTGGTCGTGCGGCGCTCCACGGCACCCGTCCCGGCCAGCCGGCGAGCGGACCGGTGTTCCGGATCTTCCCCACCACCGCTACGCCTGCACCCGGCACCGCTACTGGATCGGACCGCCCGACATCAACCGTCCCGGACCGTTACTGGAGGACTTCCCCGCTCGCCGCCCAGCGACGGCACCTCCGCCTGGTCCGCCGCCACGGATGGGCCGCCACCTACGACGCCGTCCTCACCGCCTTCATGATCTGCGCCACCTGTGGGAGCACGGCCTCAACGTCGCCCTCGACCCCGGCAACGCCCCACTCGGGCTCGTCCTGAAACGCGCCATCTGGACCATGCGCACCATGATCTGCATCCCACCGGAAACCGAGCAGAACACCTTCACCGCCGCGAAACTGTTCGCCGCCATCTACCCCGACGCGATCAACATCGCCGAACTGATCGCCTCACCCACCTGGCGCGAACTCGCAGCCGGAGACGACGACCAACTCAGCCTCTTCTGCGCCGCCATCGGCGACCGAATCGGCGTCCCGGACTACCAGCCCCAACACAACCTCGACCCCATCGGCCACTGGATCGCAGAAGACTGCTGGCAAGCCCCCAGCTCACCCCCACCACCTTCGCCGCAACCCCAGGCCACAGCCGGCCCAGCCACCTCACAACCACCAAAGCCGGACGCGAGCGTCACGATAAGGCCATCGTTTGGTTCACCCGCAAACGCCGCCCCGGAAGCGTCATCCTGCACCCCGCACCGTCCACCCCATCGTCATCCGCGAGTGGTCCATCCCGATGGAACAGTACGAAGGAGCGATCTACCAGAGCCAGCGGACCATAGTGCGTTTTTGGACGCCATCCCCAGGAACAGCAAAGTAATCCGAACAGAACCGCGTCACAAAATATTTGTTCGGACGATCCGCGGATAGGCCTGCCCCCCGACCGACAACGGCACCAGTCAAACCCTTGTATCGCTAACGGGACACCAAGAGCCACCCGCACACAAAATGCCTTCCTTAATCGCCGAAGGCGAAAGCATCGAAACGTAAAATTCCTCTATCCTCATTTCCGCTGCTCACTGCGAAGTCTGCGAGGGGAACTGGGCTGTTACCTTCAGCCCGACTGCGGTCACGGCGTCCAGAATATTTCGCCGCAAGGCTTCAGCCTCGTCCACGGGTAGCGGATCCCGCTCGTAGGTGAGCGCAATCATCCAGTCATCGTCGGCGTAACGCCAGAGCATCAGCTTCACATGACCCTGTTCTTTGGATCGCAACTCTCGCTGCCCGAATTCCTCATCCCAGTCATCATCAAGGCGACCACGCGGACTCAGCCCCACCTGGTCCCGAAACCTGGAGAGCTGCCCCCCGAGGTGGCCCTTCATTCGGATGCGTAGCTGGTCATTCACTGGCATCGCCTCCCGGGCGCTTGATGATCCAATCACTCTCACGGAAATGCGTGGAGATTCCATTGCCTACGCTCGTCCTGCCCGGAGAGCCGGCACCTTGGAAGTCGTAGTCACTCAGTTCATCCATCGCGTCGAGTTTGTACACCCTATCGAAGAACAGCGGGCCAGCTTATCACCGCACTGGCTGAACGCAACCCCCCAATACCTCGCGGCGGCGTTTTCCATCCGCTGCGCACGTTCCTCCAAAGGTGCGTCCCGCTTACTACGCACGTCAGCGATCATCGCGGGGCGCGGCGTTGACGCGATGGATCGGCCGTTCGGGTAGGCGGTGCGGACGGCGGTGGTCTTGTCGGCCTTGACGGCCGGCGGCGGACACGCCCAACGTCGTGCACACGCCCGCGTCCGAAGCCAAACGCTGGCAATGCTGCGGCCGCGCCGCGACCCAGTGGGGCGTGGCGGGACGTGGTGGAACCTTCGTGGCCGCTGCATGAGTTATGTCCGGCTGTGGCTGGGGCCGGGTCGTGATCGCACCGCGTGCCGATCGCTCCTTCCCGGAGGCGCTCGCGATCAGGTCTCGATGTCCATCGACCGGCGCTGGGCTTGCCGGTACCGGCAGGCGGCTCCGCCCTATCCTTGTGTGTCAGGGCCGGTCCAGACCCCAGGTCTGCAAAGCATAGGGACGTCCCTTTTCCTCGCCAGTGATGAGCGGCATGTCGAGCAGCCGGAAACCCGCCCTCGCGGCCACGGCGACACTGGCCGCGTTCTCCGCCTCTAACTCCAGAATCACCTGTTCGGCCCCCAGGTACTCGAAGGCGTACGAGGCCATGACCCGGACCGCGGGCGCTGCCAGGCCCTGGCCACGGAAGGCCGGGCTGACCGCGTAGCCGAGCTCCGTCCCTTCCGGAGCGCGCCGCAGCATCACCTCGCCCATCGGTGCGCCTCCGTCGGCGGTGATGGCCAGGAGGATGGCGCTGCCCTCCCTGCGCAACTGCCTGGCCCGATCCAACCGGGCACGCGCGGCTGCCGCGTCGAAAGGGGAGACGAAGGGCGTCCAGTACGCGATGTCGGGGTGGTCGAACAGACCTGGCATCGCGGGCAGATCTGCCTCGGTCCAGTCACGCAGAACAAGATCCTGCCCCGAGAGTTCGACGTACTCGGGAAAGGAAAACGGGTTCTTGGCCATGGCAGAAAGCTCCTCGGGGTCTGGCATGGGCCAGGCAGCGCTCGACGACGCGGTGTGCTCGGCCGCGGGTACGAACTGACGCCGCCGGTTCAATGATCCTCGCGCATGATCTCGATGGCCCAGCGGGCTGGCGCACCTCGCCGATTGGGCCGAACTCGGGCACGTGCGGCTTGATGGCAAGCGCAGGGGGCTCCGGCGGTGCCGAGCACCGGACTCCCCTGTCCGATGCCACGAGGTCGAAGCCGTCCTTGACGGTGGCGCCCGGCGCGGCGCGTGGGCGTCCGGCCCGCCGCGGTGTCGTCCCCATCGGTGACGGTGGCTCCGCTAGTGCTTTCGCTGCGGGAGCGCGCGGACTCGTGATCTCCAGAGTGCGGTCGCGCTCCATGCCTGACAGGTCGGACAGGACGGTGAGGGCCACGGCGCCGCCATCCCGGCCGATCCGTCGCTCTTGCTGCAGGCGGCGGACGGCGTGACCGGGGTGTCCCGTCTGCCGCTCATGCCCCGATTCTGGGGAGGCAAGGCAAGCTCGCGGGAGACCGTGGTCCGTGGGTTTGCGGGTTGCGGCGCCGTGGCGTGCGTTAGGCCGGTCGGCCGGCGGTGGCGGCGTAGTGCGCGGCGATCTCGTCGCTGGTGGTGTTCCACACGCCGGGGTGGTTGACGACGTACTCCAGCGCCTGGTCGAGGTACTTCAGGCGGAACGCCTGCCCGGTGACGAAGGGATGCAGGGCCAGGGCCATGACCCGCCCGCTGTGCTCGGAGTCGGCGTACAGCTGGTCGAGCTGATCCTTGACGATCTGCACGAAGTCGGGACCGCTGATGGAATGGGCGGTGAACAGACCCAGGTCGTTGAGCTCGAGGCTGTACGGGACGCTCATCATGCCGGGCACGTTCAGGTGGTACGGCTGGTCGTCGCTGGTCCAGTCCAGCACGTAGTCCAAGCCGAGTTCGGCCAGCAGCGCCGGGGTCTGGAACGTCTCGCTCAGAGCCGGTCCCAGCCAACCGCGGGGGCGGCGTCCGGTCGCCTTCTCTATGGTCTCGACGACGTCGGTCAGGTACGCCCGTTCCTGTGGCTCCACCTCGGACTGCACGGTGGAGTTGTTCTTGCCGTGCGCGAGCCAGGCCCAGTCCCGGGCCTTGCCGGCCTCGATGATCTGCGGGTACTGCTCGGCGACGTCCGAATTGAGCAGCACGCTCGGGCGCACGCCATGGCGGTCGAACGCCTCGATCATCCGCCAGATCGCCACCCGCGGGCCGTAGTCACGCCAACCGTGGTTCAGGGGGTCGGGCACGAGCGCGGCGGTCGCCTGGTTGATGCTGGTGGACGGCTTGCCCAGCACGAAGTGCTCGACGTTGAGCCCTACGTAGAACGCCACTCGGGCCCCTCCGGGCCAGGTGATGGGCGCGCGTTCGGTGATCGGACTGTAGTCGTACAGCTCATTGCGCATGAGATCTCCTGCCAGAGGGGTCGTTCCGCCCACCTTGGGCGGAGATACGATACGGTCCGTATCGCGATACGGACCGTATCGTATCCCAGACTATAGAGCGGAGCACCGAGGCGATGCCAACACGGACCGGATCGTCTCCCCAATGCGGTAGCTTGAGCAGCCACTGAGGATGAGGTGATATGAGCCCGTCGCACGCGCCCGATCCCGCCCGGCGCAATCCCGAGACGACCGCCGCGATCCTCGAGGCCGCTCTGGCCATGGCCAGCGAGAGCGGCCTGGCGAAGGTCAGCATCGAGGGCATCGCGGCGCGCGCGGGCGTCGGCAAACGGACGATCTACCGCTGGTGGCCCTCCAAGGGTTCAGTCGTCTTGGATGCCTGGGCACAGCGGCTCGAGGACCTGTCTTACGAGGACCTGCAATCAGCGCAGAGCGACGACTTCGAGGGCGACCTGAAGCAGATACTCAAGGACTCATGGCTCGGCGCGATAGGCGACTCGCGCCCCGTGCTCGCCTGGCTCATCGGCGAGGCGCAGCACGACAAGGACCTCGCCATCGAACTGAGAGACCGCCTCATCGGTCCCGCTAGGGACCGGATGGCCGCGCGGATCCGCCACGCGCAAGAAAAGGGACAAGTCGCCCCCGACATCGATCCGTACCGTGCCATCGATCTCATCTATGCCCAGTTGTACTACCGCCTGCTGGTCGCGCCCGGGCCGCACGACGAGGCGTTCACGGATAGCGTCGCCGACCTCGCCCTCCGCGGGTTGCGGCCGCGGTAAGAAGGATTTTGGGCGCCGAAAGGCACCGCGAGGGGTGACGGGCGGGAGTCGGCGGAGGCGTTCACGCCGACCGAAGCTGAAATGCGGCGGGCGCGTGGTGGTATCCGGGGTGGGCACGTTGGTGGTGTGGCTGGAGTCCTTCCAGCGGCTCGGTCACTTCTCGGAGATCGAAGACGTCCTAGCGGTCCTGGCCGGCCACGTTCCCGGCATGCTGGGTCTGGCCGATGGAGTGAAGTTGTGGCCTGCGGCTCCGATGTCGGCCGGCCGTTTGTTCACTCTTCGGGCCCAGGAGTGAGGGCGGTGAGGGCGGTGGCGATCTGGTCGAGGCGGGTGGTGTTGAGGGAGTAGAGGACGTAATAGCCCTCGCGTCGGGTGGTGGTGAGTCCTGCCTGTGTGAGCTGGTGGAGGTGGCGGGAGATCACCGACGGGGACAGGCTCAGGAGGGTGGCGAGTTCCTGGGTGCTGCGGCCTTGGGTGGCGAGGTGGGCGAGGATCTGCAGGCGTGGTGCTGCGGCCAGGGCCCGCAAGGTGGTGAGGGTGTCTTCCTGACTGATGGGGCGGGCGGCCGAGGCAGGGGCGAGAGGCAGGGCGGGGTAGGTGATCCGCTGGGGCCATGGCTGGTCGCAGGTGACACGGACGTGGGGCCAGACATAGTGGCTGGCGGTGAATGTCACGGGGCGGCCGCGGGTGACCTCGATGTCGTGGTCGTGCGGTCGGTCGAGCCGGAGCGTTCGCCGGGCGGGGTCGATACGGATCTGCGGGACCAGGGAGCGGAGCATCGGAAACAGGCCCTGGTGGGCTATCCGGCTTCCCGTCCGCGCGATCGACTCGTACAGGGAAGGCTCGACGCGTTCCCACTCGACGGCGAAAGCGGTGCTCCAGTAGTCCTCCAGTACGGCGAGCACATCTTCCAGGACGGGGCGAGGGTCGGTGAGGATGTCGCTCAGCCGTGCCGCCCGGCCGGGGTCGGCCTGTTGGAGTTCGGCGAGGACCGCGTCGCGGACGGCGGGGTCCTCGATGAGGTGGTGCCCGGTGTAGCGGGTGGTGTCGATGAGGGTCTGGGCGAGTTCAGTGGCCAGCAGGGTAGGCGGCAGCGCCCGTATGGCGGCGAGCTGGTCCGCGAAATCGGCGTCGTGATCGCCCGCCCGGCTTTCGAAGAACGCCGGAATGTAATCGACCACCGCAAAGCCCTGTTCGCGAATCCGCCGACGCAGGGCGGTGGGCAGCCGGCGGCAGCGCCGCACCCACGGTATGTGCAGGGCGTGGTGGCCTGGGTCGGTCAGCACGTGCCAGGAATGGACGGCTTCGAGCAGCGGTGAGACGGAGAAGGCGATGTCCTCCTCGGCCGTCTCGGTGAACCGCATCGTGATCACGATTGCAGGATTCCACAATCAGTTGATCGGTTCTAGCCGCGTCGGTCAGGCTCGGCAGCGGACCACGGCCTCCTCGCCGCAGGTCACTCTCCTTCCCCGACCCGAAAGCCGCAGGTCGCCCAATGAATACGCCCGATGCTTCTTGGCAAGCCGTGCTGGACGCGGAAGGCTGCGCGTACACCGTCCACGAGCACGCCCCCGCGCACAGCGCCGCTGAGCGCCAGACGTTGCCTTTTCCCTTGTCGCAGGCCGTCAAGACGCTTGCCTTCACCACCCGGAACATCCCGCTCGTCCTCGCAGCCCTGCGCGCGGAGGACCAGGTGGACTTCGCCCGCCTCGCGCGTGCCCTCGATGTCGGCCGCTCCCAGCTGCGCATGGCGGACGCCAGCCTGCTCGCCGTGGAGGGCCTGATTCCGGGTGGCATACCTCCAGTCAGTCACCGTCCGGCAGTGCCGTGCCTCATCGACACTGCCGTCGCGGAACCGCCCCGCCCCGTCTACTGCGGGGCCGGCTCTGCTGACCGCACTCTCCAAATCGAGTCCACCGTGCTGGCCCGCCTCCCCCGTGCCCGCGTGACGTCCTTCTCCCGGTAGTCCGCCTCGGGCGGCGCCGGTGCCGGCCCGCTCCGCGTAGAGCAAGCACGTGCCGCGCCGCCGTCCCATCAGCAGCGTGGCAGTGATGAGGAAGAACTGGCTCATGGTGACCCGCGAAAGCCTCCTCGAGTTCGCCGCGATGTCCCTCGTGGTGATCGCGATCCCCGGTCCGAGCGTCCTGTTCGTCGTCGGCCGCGCGCTCGCCCACGGTCGCCGTACCGCGCTCGCCACCGTCGTGGGCAACCTCCTGGGCTGCTATGCCCTCGTCCTGGTCGTCGCCCTCGGCCTGGGCTCCCTCGTCCAAGGCTCGGCCTCCGCGTTCACGGCGGTGAAAATGGCCGGCGCCGTCTACCTCACCTACCTCGGTGTCCAGGCGTTCCGCCACCGCGACCAAATGCGCACCGCCCTGGCAGACGATAAGGACGAACGGCGTGGCGCCCTTGCCACCGTCTTCGACGGCCTGATCGTCGGCGCCACCAACCCCAAAGGCCTGGTCTTCTTCGCCGCGTTCCTGCCGCAGTTCGTCGATCACAGTGCCGGACGCATCCCACTGCAAATGATGGTCCTCGGCCTGGTCCCAGCCGGAATCGGCCTGATCTGCGACACCGCCTGGGCCTTGAGCGCATCGGCCGCCCGGACCTGGCTCGCCGTCTCCGACCGCCGCACATCGATGATCGGCGCCGCGGGCGGCATCGCACTGATCGGCCTCGGCCTCACCATCGCCACCACTCCCCACTGACCTCCCCCAAGCCGGATCAGTGACAGTTCTGGTCGGGGCGGGTCCTGCGGAGGTTGTCGAGGGGGCCGTTGACGACGTGCCGCAGACCGGCGAGCAGGGTGCGGCGGTCGCTGTCGGGAAGGTCGGCGAGCAGCGCGTCCTCGATCTCACGGAGATCGGCGGCGACCGCGGACCTCACGTCGAGGCCGGCGGCGGTCGCTTCGACGACGCGGACGCGGCGGTCGGCGGGATCGGGGTGCCGGGTGATGAACCCGGCGGCTTGGAGTTCGTCGAGGACGAGCACCATCTTGCTCTTGTCGATGCCCAGGGCGCGGGCCAGCGTGAGTTGGCTGCGTTGGGGTGCGTCGGCGACGGCCGTGAGTACCTCGTAACCCCACAGGCTCAGCCCGTGCCGACGGACCACGTCGTTCTCGACCGCGCCGAGTCCTTGGTACAGGCGCAGGACAAGCCAGTGCAGGTCCGTGCGCCGACGGGCCGACGCCGGTCCGTCATCCGGATCACTGAAGCCCATGCACGGATAATACACGCCCGAGATCGTCTTGACTTAAGATGATCTGAGTTGTCTACTGTTGCGCCGGCGCTCCGTGGACGTGATGACGAGGTGAGCCATGAGCGAGACCGCGACAACCGCCGGAGCCCATCCCGGGGTCGGTGGACGGCGGCAGGGCCCGGACTGGGCGGTGCTCCTGCTGCTGTGCTCGGCGCAGTTCATGGTCCTGCTGGACGTGTCGATCGTGAACGTCGCGCTGCCCTCGATCCGGCAGAGCCTCGGGTTCGACCAGGCCGGGCTCTCGTGGGTGCTGAACGCCTACACCCTCACCTACGCGGGGTTCCTGCTGCTGGGAGGGCGCCTGGCGGACGTGCTCGGACGGCGGCGCACGCTGCTGTTCGCACTCGCCCTGTTCACCGCGGCCAGCCTGGCCGGCGGGTTCGCCGCGGACCGGACGAGCCTGGTGACCGCACGCGCCGTGCAGGGGCTGGGCGGCGCGGTGCTGTCCCCGGTGACGCTGACGCTGCTGACGACGACGTTCCCCGAAGGTCCGCGCCGCACTCGGGCGATAGGAGTGTGGAGCGGTGTGGCGGGCACCGGTGCGGTGGCCGGATCGGTCCTCGGCGGCGTGCTCACCGGCCTGCTCAGCTGGCGGTGGATCCTGTTCGTCAACGGGCCGATCGGTGCCGGCGCGCTGGTCGCGGCCTTGGCGATACTCGGCAAGGACGCGTCGCGGAAGTCGGAACGGCGACCGCGTCTCGACGTGACCGGCGCGATCCTGGTCACCGCTGGGCTGGCGACGATCGTCTACGGCCTGGTCACCACCGACAGCCGGCCGACGCCGTCCACACTGGCCGCCCTGGCCGCGGGCGTCGTCTTGTTGGCGCTGTTCGTCTTCTATGAAGGGCGGGTCGCGCGTGCGCCGCTGGTGCCGCTCCAGCTGTTGCGGACGCGCGCGATCGGTGGCGCCAACCTGGTGATGTTCTGGCTCAGCGCGGCCGTCTTCGCGAGTTTCTTCTTCCAATCCCTATACATGCAGAACGTTCTGGCGTACTCGCCGTTGATGGCCGGGTTGGGCTTCGTCCCGCAATCGGTGGCGATGTTCGTCGGCGCGCAGGCCGGTTCCCGCATCGTCCTGCGCGGCGGAGCGCGGCCACTGCTCGTGGGCGGGGCACTGTTGTCCGCCGCGGGGCTGGCCTGGCTGTCCCGCCTGACCGGAGACGGTACGTTCTGGCGCACCCTGCTCGTCCCCGGCATGCTCGTCACGCTCGGTGTCGGGCTGGCCATGACGCCGCTCGCACTCGCCGCGATGTCGGGCGTTCCCCGCGAGGACGCAGGACTCGCCTCCGGGGTGCTCAACAGCACTCGGCAGATAGGTGCCTGTATCGGGCTCGCCGTCTTGTCCACCGTCGCCGCGACCGGCGCCGTGACTCCTCACGCCGCTGCTCCGTCCCGGGCGTTCACGTCGGGATACGCATTCGCCTTCGGCTTGGCCGCCGCGTTCGCCTTAATCGCAGCCGTCACGTCCCTGGCCGTACCTTCCCTTTCTCACTCCGGCGAGCCGAGCGGCCGCCGTCACCACCAAGGAGAATGACCGTGACAAGTGATCCGAACCTGCTGGGACGCCACGTCGTCGTCATCGGCGGAAGTTCCGGCATCGGCAAAGCCACCGCCCGCAGCGCTCTCGACGCCGGCGCCCGCGTCACCATCGCGGCCCGCGACATGACGCGCCTGAAGGAGGCCGCGACCGACCTCGGCGACGGCGTCGAGGTCGCCACCGTCGACGTCACTCGGGACGATCAGGTGGCGGATGTCTTCGCCGCTTTCGGCGCGGTCGACCACGTGCTGCTCAGCGCCGGCATGCCGATGTTCGGTCCCTTCGAAAAGCTCGACCTCGCCCAGGTACGGCGCTACTGGGACACCCAGCTCGGCTCGTTGCTCAGCGTGGCCCGGCACGGTGCGGCCAGCATGGAGGCCGGCGGATCATTTGTCTTCGTCACCAGCACCCAGAACCGCCGGCCGGCCGCGATGGGCGCCCTGCCTGCCGCGGTCGTAGGGCACGGGGTCGAGGTGATCACCAACAATCTGGCGCTCGAACTCGGACAACAGGGCATTCGCGTCAACAGTGTCGCCTGCGGATTCGTCGACACGCCGCTCACCCGAGGAGCGCTCGGCGACCGGTTCGCCGCGCGTACGGCCGAACTCGCCCGATCGCTGCCCATCCGCCGCGTCGTCGGCCCCGACGACGTCGCCGCGCTCGTCGTGCACCTGTTCGGCAACGGCGCCATCACCGGAGCGGTGACCGCGATCGACGGCGGCCAGAGCCTCCAGTAGCCGCACGCCGCGCCAAGCCAGGCGCCGGAGAATGGTCACCGTGAGGCGTAGAGAAAGACACAACGTCTCCCGGTGGCCTCCCGACGAACGCCTCGGAAGTGGTCGGCGGGACGCTCACGACCATCCCCAGGCCCGCTCTGGAGCTCCCCTGTTCGACGGAAACACCGTGAGCGTGCCGAGCTGGTGCTCGACGAACCCGCGCTCGCCGCGCCAAGGAATGCCGGGCCGACCAGTGCGCCCGTCTTTACCTGGACCTATCGCATCGCAACGCCCGCCGCTGCTGCGACATGCGCGGCCGTGGCAGGCAAAACCGATGGTGGCGACTCAGCGGACCAGAACACCACAGATCAACGTCTTGCACCGGCATGATCACGTTGCAACTACTAGATCTGGCTGCTGCGTCTCCCCAGAACGAGACCTCCGGCCAGGTCAGCCGTCACCCCTGTCGTCGGCAGCTCATCGAGGCCCGGACCCATTCTGCAGCCCCGCTGACATCGCAGACGGCGAAACCGGAGGGCCGTGGTCAACGGGGAAGGCCTCCACGCCTCGCTCGCAGTCAGAGCACCGCGCGGTTTCTAGGCTTGCGAGGCGACTCCGATCCCCAGAGCGACCAGGACGGCGCCGACGATGCGGTCCAGCCATTGCCGCAACCGGGTTCCGGCCAGCAGCGCGGCGGCGCGAGCCGCCACCAGCGCGACGGCTGCCAGCACGACGGCGGACATCACCAATTCGATCAGGGTCAGCAACACCGAGGTGGTAAGCACATCCGCGCCGGAGGGAACGAACTGCGGCAGGATGGCGACGTAGAAGATGCCCATCTTCGGGTTCAACAGGTTGGCCAGCACGCCCGTACGAAACGCAGCGGCCCGGCTCCTATTGCGAAGCGGTTCCCTGGCCACGGGCTCCTGTTCCGCATCTGCGGTGCTATTGCCGTGGCGCGCTGCCCAGATCGTCGAAATGCCGAGGAAGAGAAGATAGGCGGCGCCAACATACCGGATGAAGTTATAGACCAATGCGGATTGTTCGATGACAGCCGCGAGCCCGACCGCCGCGGCCACACCCCAGACCAGGGAGCCTGACGCGGCTCCGATCGCCACCGCGACCCCATGACGGCTCCCTCCCTTCGAAGAGTGCTTGAGCACCAGGAAGATGTCTGGCCCCGGCGTGAGAGCGAACAGCAGCGCCACCACAGCAAAAGCCGACAGCGCATCAGCCACGAACAACCCCCAAAGAACAATCACTTGGCCACAGACATTACCCGGATGCGGGGCCGCCTGGGCCCGCGAGGAGGTGAGTACAACTTTCGCCGGTCCCGGTCCGCGGCTGCCGGGTCCGGGAGCGTCCCAGTGCGCGTCCCAAAGGCCCTGATCCATCGGTCTGGTCGTTGTTCGGTGACGCGGCGTTCGAGTTGACTGATGAGATCCGCGCCGTCGCCTCCATGACGATCCGGCCTCGCGACCTCGTCCGGAGTCCCCGAGCAGAACTTAGAGCGTGTCTCATGTGGTGCTGTGAAGGTGCTGCTCCTTGGGCCGTGTCTCACGGTGCGTCGCTATGCTCGCCGCGTGGGCGAGATCGTGGTGGTGCGTGATGGTTTTGGGCCTGAGGTCTTGCTTGTGCATGGCGGTGCCGGCCCGCGGACGACGTGGGGCGCTTTGGCTCCGCTGGCCGATCGGTGGACGCTGGCATATGTCCATCGCCGTGGCTATCCGCCGAGTCCACCACCGCAGGAGTCTCAGGACTTCGAGGTGGACGCCCTGGACTTGGCGCCGCTGCTCGTCGGCCGCCCGCACGTTGTCGCCCACTCCTACGGCGCCCTCGGGGCGTTGATCGCGGCCGCCGCCGCGCCGGGCAGCGTGCGCTCGCTCACCCTGATCGAGCCGCCGCTGCACTACCTTGTCCCTGACGATCCCGAGGTGGCGCGGCTCGAGCGCATCGGCGATGCGGTCCTCACCCACGGGATGGACATGGACCCGGCCGAGTTGCGCGAGTTCCTCCATCTCACGGGCGCGCCCGTCGGTGACGGCCCGCTCCCCGAGAACGTGGTCACCGGCGTTCGGCGGGCGCAGGGTGGTCGGCCGACCAGTCAGGCACACCCACAGCTCGACGCGATCCGTGACGCCGGCGTCCCGGTGCTCGTCGCGTCCGGAGACCACGCGGCCGCGCTCGAGCGGATCTGCGACGCTCTGGCGGATGTGCTCGGTGGCGAGCGCAGCGTGCATCCGGGCGCTGGTCACTTCGTCGCCGCAGCACCGGGCTTCGCCGAACAGCTTGAGGCCTTCCTACGCAAGAGCGTCACGTGGCAAGCCTCTTCCAGCAGGTGAGCGTGGCGGCGAGGGTGAGGAACGCGGCGAACGGGTCGGCCGAGCGTTCGTAGCGGACGGCGAGCCGGCGGTGAGTTCCCGACGACATGCCAAGCGTCACACTACATAGTCACCGACGATCCAGATACTAGGCAACGAATGCCCCATACGGGCGGCCTTGAAATCGCCTTGGCCGCCGAGTGCGCACAATGCGGTGGCGTCAACGGCGCTGTCGAAATGGCTCCGAATGCCGCATCGACGAGACTCTTGCGCATGAACATGCGGTGGCGCGGTCACCGTGTGTTTGAGTAGTCCCCGCCGGCGGCACGGTCGTTGAACGGCGGAGCCTGGCGGGTGCAGAATCGATGGCCAGGTGTGCCGATGCGTTCATCGCGCCAGGACGTGAGCAGGACGACGGTGCTGGTGGTCAGCGGAGTGATGCACCCGTTTGCGTCCTTTCCCGGACAACCGATGAGGGCCCGTGCCCAGGCGCACGCCTCCGAGGTGAGTCGGTGAGTTCTGAGATGCGCAGACCGGTTTCGTTGCCCACCGGCAGCATTGCGTGATCGCGTCGTCCGTCCAACTGGCTGGACACACCCCGACCTTCGTTGTGCTCCCGTCTCAGGGACGTGGATCGCGTTTCGGGGCCGGCGGAGGCGCGTGGGAAGATCTTGCTTGGCTTTGGGGGATGTGTGGAGTCGAGCGTTGAGGATCTCCCGCCGCGGGTCGCGCGTGCGATGTCGTGGACCGCGCTGGCGCTGCTTTTCTGCATCCGGGCGTTCGATGCGGCCAGAGGTGGCATGGGTGCGGAAGCGCTGTTCTTGGCGGCGGCTCCCTACCCGCCGCTGGTGGCGTTGCTGGCCGGGCGGTTCCGGCTGGGTGTCCGCCTCGGGTTGCTGGTGGCCTTGGTGGCGCTGGCGCTGATGCCGTTCGCCATGGTCGGCATGGAGTGGGGATGGCTGCCGTGGACGATCGGGGCCGGTGTGCTGGTCGCGCTTCCGGCGCGGGCGTCGTGGCCGCTGCTCGGTGCCGTTGTCGCCGCGACGGCCGTCACCGGCCTGCTGGCGGGGCAACCGGTCAATGTGTGGGCTTGGCGGCCGCTGGCCCTGGCGACGGACGCGCTGATCGTGTTCAGCCTCCACACCGTCAGCCGGCTGGTGGCGGACCTGCACGCCACGCGGGACGAGCTGGCCAGGGTCGAGACGTCCAGGGAACGGCTGCGGCTCGACGCGGAGTTGCACCGGACCGTCGGCACCGGGCTGCGGTCGATCACCGGGAGGCTCGCGGCGGCGGCCGAGGCGCCGCCCGAGGACGCCCGCGTCCGGATCCGGGAGGCGACCGAGACGGCCAGACGGACACTGGCCGAGGTGCGTTCGATGGCCGGTGTCTTCCGCACCGCGGATGGCCAGGACACGCGGCCCCCGGTCGGGTCGCCGAGGTTCGTCCGCGCCGTCCTCGCCTCGGTGGTGCTCATCCAGGCGGTGAGGCCGGTGATGAACGTCTTCACCGTCGCCGGAGACCCGCGTTGGCTGTACCTGCTCGTCCCGCTGCTCGCGGTGGCCGTGGCGTTGCTGCTGTCGCGGCCGTCGCGCGGGCGACTCATCGCGCTGGGCCTGTTGCTGGTCCCGGTGGCCTGGCCCGGGAGCTACGCGGCGGGCACGCTGCTGGTGGTCAGCGGCATGTGGGGGCTGTTCGCCGGTGCCGCGCTGACCTGGGTCCGCCCACCGAGATCGTGGGCGATCGCCGCGGCCGTCCTGGCCTTGCAGGTCGTGGTGTGCATCACCCCGCCTCCGGTGGCCTCCCCGGCGGACATGGTGACGAACGTGCTTTCACCCATCATCTTGGCGTGGCTGTTCTACGGTCTGTCCCGGCTGGGTGACCTGGTCGTCCTCCTCGGGCGCGCCCGGCAGGAGTTGGCGGAGGCAGCCGTCGCCGCCGAACGCCTCCGGATCGGCCGCGACCTGCACGACGTCCTGGGTTTCAGCCTGTCAGCGGTCGCGCTGCGCGGGGAGCTGGCCCTACGGCTCCTGGACCATGATCCGGCACGAGCCGCCGCCGAGCTCGCGACGCTGGTCGAGGTCCTGGAACGGGCGCACGCCGAGCTCGGCTCAATCGCCGGCGGCCGGGTCCGGCTCGAGCTGCGCCATGAGATCGATGCGGCGGTCGAGGCGCTGAAAGCCGCGGGCATCGCCGTCCACACCGAGGTGGAGATAGGAACGCTACCGGACGAGACCGGCACCGCCTTGGCCGCCGTGCTCCGTGAAGGCGTCACCAACGTCCTGCGGCACAGCCGGGCGCGCACCTGCTCCATCACGGTCACCGGCTCGGACGGCGCCGCGTTGCTGCGGATCGTCAACGACGGCACAGGTGAGCCCCGCACGTCGGACGCCGGGGGCGTGGGACTGGAAAGCCTGGCCGCCCGCACCGGCGGGCGGCTGTCGGCAGGGCCGCGCTCGGAAGGCGGTTTCGAGGTGGTGGCCGAGTTCCGGTCAGATCCAGCCGGCCTCGGTGGCGATGCGGACGGCGTCGATCCGGTTGCGGGCACCGAGCTTGCCGACCGCTGAGGTCAGATGATTGCGCACCGTCCCGTAGGGCAGGAACAGCCACTCGGCGATCTCCAGCGGTTGCGCGCCGGCCGACGACATGCGCAGCACCTCGGTCTCCCGCTGGGTGAGGGGGCTCTGTGGAGCCGGCAGCGCCGTCGATGCCAGCACCGGATCGATCATGGTGCCGCCCCCGGCGACCGTGCGGACCGCCGCCGTCAACTCGTCCGGCCGGACGTCCTTGCGCACGAACCCCGCGACGCCCGCCTCCAGCGCCCGTCGCAGATGATCCGGACGACTCAGCGCGGTGAGGATCAGCACCCGGCAGCCGGGCACCCGCTCGGAAAGCAGCGCGGCCGCCGCCAGGCCGTCCATCTCGGGCAGGTCGATGTCGACGACCGACACATCGGGCCGGTACCGCTCCGCCTCCGGCACGACCCCTGTCCCGGAGTCCACCTGAGCCACGACCTCCATGTCCTCCTCCAGTGCGAGGAGCTCGGCCAGTGCCTCCCGGAGAAGATGCATGTCCTCTGCGATCAGATCATGCCTTTGAATCGAGAAGTTCCAGGCTCCGGGCGGCCCAAAAGCCCGCTACCCGCGTCATTGAGCGATCAGCGCGTGCTGGTCATGGGGGGCAGCTCAGGGATCGGGGCGGCCAGCGCTGCCTTGTTCGTCCAGCAGGGCGCCGAGGTCGTGATCACCGGTCGCGACCAGGAACGCCTGGCCGAGACAGCCTCGGCCATCGGCGAAAGGATCACCGCGCGGTGCCTGGACGGCGGTTCGGTGGACGCCTTGGCGGCATTCTTCGCCGAAGACACCATCTACGACCAAATGGTGCTAGCCCTCAGCAGCGGTTCAGGTGCCGGCCCGTTCCCCAGCCTCGACCTGCAGGCCCTGCGCGAGGGTTTCGAAGGCAAGTTCTGGGCCCACCTCAAGACCCTTCAGGCAGCACTGGCGTCGTTGGCCCCGACCGGCTCGGTCACCTTCGTCACGGCGTCCTCCGCGCGGGCGGCGTTGCCGGGTACGGCCGGTCTGGCGGCGATCAACGGGGCGCTGGAGGCGATGGTGCGGCCACTGGCGACCGAGCTGGCACCACTACGGATCAACGCGGTCTCCCCCGGCATCATCGCCACACCATGGTGGGACAAGATGCCTGCCCGGCAGCGCGAGGAGATGTTCACCGAGCACGCCGCGGCCCTGCCGGTCGGCAGGGTCGGGCAAGCCGAGGACGTGGCCCAGGCCGTGCTACTGGCTGCTACGAACGGGTTCATGACCGGCCAGGTGATCGAGGTCAACGGAGCCCTGAGCCTCGCTACCGGGCGCGGGTGAGAAACGTCCAGGTCGGCGCCGCCCCCTGAGCGACCCGCCCTGGCCGTCTTCACAGCACTCCCTTCCCCGATATCCCGCTCGCCTGCATTCCCCCGCCCAGCTTCAAGGAAATTGCCGTGCCGCCACGGGTAGCGCGGTCGAATCACCGAATCCCAGCGCCGAAAGGTAGAAAACCTTGATTTCCACACCCCAAGCAGCTGCTTCGCTCGGCTGGAGAAGGTCCAGACCGGACTGGGCGCCGATGACCAGATGGCCTGCCTGAACCTGGTCGCCCGCTTCGAGTGGTGCTTCGACTCGCGCGACTTCGACGCGCTGGGCGAGATGCTCAACGAGGACTTCGTCCTCGACCACGTCTGGGGCTACGGGGAGGGCCGGGAGGCGGCGATCGCGCTGCTGCGGGAGAAGCTGCCGATCAACGCATCCCGATCGTTGATCTCGACGCTGATGCGCTCATCATGATTGATCACCTGGTGCGCGGGCCTGAGGAGCGGCTGACTCGATCGTGCCATCGAGTCCCGACGCGTCCGGCTCGCCATGGTAGAAGCGTCGTCCGGGCGAAAGCGGCATGGCTGGGTGTCGTGCACCGGTGGTGCCGCGATGCCTGCGGGTCTCAAGCGCTGGACCATGCGTCGCTAACGGACGAGGCATGAGACACCTCCACTAACGTGCGTGGTGCTCGACGCACTCTCTTCCAGATGAGGGGGACGCGGAGGAAGGCCCTTGGAGTCACTGAGCTAACAGCCGTCTCGCCCCGGCCGCATCGGCGAACTCGGCGTCTCGTCGAACACTGCGGCGTACCCGGCCGCGATTAGCAGCAGGTTGGGGTCGCGCAGCGGGATGTGGAACACCGGCGCGTACCCGGCCGCGAGCAGCATGAGGTTCCGGTCGCGCAGCGGCACGTCCAGGTACTCGGCAAGCCGCAGCACCATGTCGCGGCTCGGCACCGACCGGCCCGTCTCCACGAAGCTCAAGTGCCGGGCCGACATGTCCACCTCACACGCCAGTTTCAGCTGGCTCAGCTTCCGTAGCCGCCGCCATGCACGCAACTGCTCCCCGATGGGTCGCACGTCGCTCAATGCCGTGGTCATTGTCGTCACGTGCTTGGCGCTTTCCGGTCCCGCGTCACGTGGAAGACGCCGTTGTGGCCTTGGGAGGCCGTGGCTGGGCTGGGGGAACAGCCGGGCCGGACACAACGTGCACCGGCGCGGTGTCCGGAGTGACCAGATCCGTGGACCGCTTGGTGCGCTCCCCCGGCCAGGGAAGTCCTCAATGCTCCACCACCTCACGCGTGTACGTCACCAGGCTGCCGAACCCCAAGTTCAGGAACCGTGCCCAGCTTGTCGTCGGCGGTATGCCGCCGATCGGTCCTTGCTTCCGCAAGCGGCGCTGGAGCACCAGCGGCGGCGTCCAGGGCGGCTGGTGTCGACGAACAGCAGGGCGCACTCAGGGCTGGCGCATTCGCGGATGCGACCGGCGGCGGTGCCGGTGAACAGGTCGATGGCGTCGCGGGCGACGGTGCTCAGCGCCGCCTGTTCGCCGCCGTCGGCCGGCAGCGTCAGCTGACCGGTTCCCTTGTGGAGCACAGGGATCAGGGCGGGGGCGGCGGCCGCGGCGGTGATGGTGGCCTCGTCTTGGGCGGCGGCCGGTCGTCCGGCCATCACCGCATGGGCGACGCGGTAGATCGCCTCGCGCAGCGCGCGGGCCGCGTCCAGGCCGGTCGGCGTGACCGCGACCGGTTCGTCGAGCAGTCCGCACTCGCGATACCACCGCGTCAGGTCGGCCGGTTCCCGTAGGCGCTCGTAATTGCCGCGCCACCGTTCGCCGACCGTGGCGACAAAGGCCAGACACAGACGGCCGGAACGGAAGTTGAACCGCAGTTCCTCGACGGGGGTGTCCCTGTGCCAGGTTGCATCGGCTTCCACGTCACGAGTATAACTCGTGACGTGAGCAAGGTTGGCAGGGGGTGCGCGCTCCGATGGACTCGGCTCCCAGATGTCGAGCACTCTCCGCCGGTGTCCAGTGCCGTCGTCCCGACGGTCTTGGCCGCCCAGATCGCCGCATCAGTGGTGCAGCAGGGTCCGTCGAGCATCAGCGTCCAGCTGCAGGCTGATCTGAATGTCGGCTCGACAGGGCTTGGTCTGTTACTGGGAGCTGTGTTCGCGGCAACCGCGGTGGTCGCCGGAGTGGGGGCCGCCGCGGAAACATCGGCGCTGGCCAGGGCACTGGCCGACCGCGTGCCGCTCCAACGTCCGCTCACACGACCGCCACCAAGGCCCTGCAGGCAGGTTCTGGGAAAGAGGCTCGATGCGCATCGTCCGTGCCGACCACTTCGTACTGACCGTCCGTGACATCCCGGCCACCATCAAGTGGTACAGCACCGTGCTGGGGATGAGACCCGTGACCTTCGGCCAGGGCAGGCAGGCTCTCACCTTCGGCGGACAGAAGCTCAACCTCCACCAGGCCGGACGGGAACTGGAGCCCAAAGCCGCGCACCCGACTCCCGGCTCAGCCGACCTGTGCCTGGTCAGTGCCATCCCCCTGACCTGCATCCAGGAACATCTGCACGCCCTGGCCGTCGCCATCGAACTGGGGCCGGTCGCGCGCACGGGAGCCACTGGACCCATGACCAGCATCTATCTCCGGGATCCGGACGAGAACCTCGTCGAGGTCAGCACATATGACTCCGGCCGCCCTCAGGCACCCGACCCCTACGACCTCCTCCCGCCGGTCGCCGCCCTGACCATGCACAGCCCCGACATCACCGACGGGCAGCCACTCGCGGAGCCGCACATCCACCACAGCCTTGGCGGTGGCAACAAGAGCCCGGAACTGACCTGGGCCGGTGCACCAGAAGGCGTGCACGGCTACGCAGTCACCTGCTACGACCCGGATGCCCCCACCGGCAGCGGCTTCTGGCACTGGATTCTGCTCGGGCTGCCCGCCACGTGCGCCCGGCTGCCCGCCAACGCCGGCCGGGGTGACGGCGCGCACCTGCCGACACGCGCACTGCATCTCCGCAACGACTTCGGCGTTCACGCCTATGGAGGCGCCGCCCCACCGAGCACGGACCCCGCACACCGGTATGTGTTCGCGGTTCATGCCGTGGACATCGACGACCTCGGTTTGGCCGCTGACGCCAGCGCCGGATACGCCGGTTCTGTCCTGACCGCGCACACCATCGCTCGTGGCGTCCTTCGGCCCACCTACCGGCGCGACCGGCCCTGAGCGGAAGCCTGCGCCTGCGATCGAGTATGACCGCCAGCGCGCAGATAGGGCCTCAATGAATCGCTTTTGAACCGCCAGTTTCCCATCAATCACAACAAGGAGCGCGATGAACGACTCAGCATCCTTCACCGTGGCCGTGCTCGGCCCGGGCGGCGTGGGCGGCCTGCTCGCCGCAGTTCTCGCCCGCGCCGGACACCGAGTAATTTGTCTGGCCGGCGAGCCGACCGCGGCCACGCTGCCCCGCACTGGGATCAGCGTGCGCAGTGCCCAGTTCGGTGACTTCACCGCGGCGGTCGAGGCCGTTACCGAGCTCACCGAACCAGTCGACCTGTGCCTGATCACCTGCAAGCAGACCGCGCTGGAGGCCGCCTTGCGGCGGGTCCCGCCGGCAGCCGTCGACAACGGTCTGATCGTCCCGCTTCTCAACGGTGTCGAACATCCGGAACTGCTGTGCCGGCGGTACCGCCCGGAACTGGTGGCGCCAGCCGTCATCCGCGTCGAATCCACCCGGATCGCTCCCGGCGTCATCGAACACGGCAGCCCGTTCACCGACATCGACCTGGCCGGCGATGCCGTACCCTCCCAGCGCCTCGACGCCACGGCCGCGATGCTCAACGCAGCCGGCGTGCGCACCAAAGTGCAGCCCGACCAGACCGCCACACTATGGCGCAAGATGAGCTTTCTCGCCCCGATGGCTCTGCTGACAACACGACACGGACTATCCATAGGCGAGCTGCGCTCGGCGCGGAGACAAGAACTGCTCGAGCTGGTCGAAGAGACCACAACGATCGGTCGCACGTTCGCGCCCGAGATCAACACCGATGCGGTGATGCGGGCATACGACGACTTCCCACCGGAGACCAGATCCTCCATGCAACGCGACGCCGAAGCCGCTCGCCCACTGGAGCTGGACGCCATCGGCGGGGCACTGCTTCGCGCCGCGGACCGGCATGCCATGCAGGCACCGATCACCCGTGGATTGGTCACAGAGTTGACAGTGCTCGCCCGCTCGACAACGCCCTGATCAACTGCCAGAAAACGAAGTATTCGGCGGCGGTATCGGGATCCCGGGAAAGCAGGCCGCCGGCCTCTCGGCCAGATTCCGCGCCGCCGTCGCCTATGCTCTAGAGCCCCTCATCCGGCCCCTGTCGGATTCTCCAGACCACGGGAGAGTGGACGGCCAGTCGCACCTCATCAGGTGGGCAATCGCCGCCTTCCTCATCGGCGCAGGTGAGACGGAGGTCCGTCGCCACCCTCCAGCACCGCCAGCACGGCAGTCATGGCCACGACAAGTCCGGTCGCTGCGGTGATGCTCGCGACGGTCAACGCGTACCGGATCTTCCACAGCCCGGCGGCCTATTCCTGCTGTGCTGCCGAACCGCTGGCGGGGACGCCCGGCTCGCCTGCTGCGCCGCCCGGCGCAATCTCGCCCCTGCCGCTCAGACGTCCCGTTCACGTCGCGTGGTTCACGCAACCGCCCACCCGGATCCGGCCGCAGCATGCCGGCGCGGCCGGATAGCCGCGCGGCTGCGGCGGCGCAGCGAGGGGCCGGAGACGGGCCACGGGCAGGGGTTCCGAGTCGCCCTCGGCGACGGCGGGGTTGATGCGGGTGGCCGGCGTGACGAGGCCGCTGTCGACCGCGGCGGTGGGCGCGTTGATGCGGCAGGTGCCGGGCTCGGCTGTGGACATGCGCAGCCAGATCACGTCGGTGGACTGGTCCCGCCGTCGGAGGCGCCCGACATCGGGATGAAGCCGCACAGGTACATCGAGCGGCTGGTGAGGTGCGCGGGCCGGTCGGCCTGGGCGGGGGCGTGGTCCAGGGCGAGGGATTGGGTGAGGCCGCGCCAGCGCAGCGGCACCACGATGCGTCCGGTCGGGGCGAACTGCGCCCACCAGGCGGCGGGGATGTCCCACGCTCCGGTCGTGACCACGATCAGGTCGAAGGGGGCGGCGTCGGGGGCGCCGGCCGCGCCGTCGCCGGTGAGCGCGTCGACGTCGTCGTATCCGGCGGCGGTGAGGTTGCGGCGGGCGTCATCGGCGACGTCGGCGAGCACGTCGATCGTGGTGACGTGCCCGTCCGGGCCGACCAGGTGGCGCAGCAGCGCGGCGTTGTAGCCGGTGCCCGCGCCGATCTCCAGGACTCGCGCGCCGGGCGAGGGCTGAGCCTGCTCCAGCATGTTCGCGACGATGCTGGGCTGGCTCGCTGAGCTGAGCGCCGTCCCGTCGACGTCGCGTCTGGTGACCAGGACCCGGTCGGCGTAGGCGTCCGCGAGCGGGACGCTTGGCACGAACAGGTGCCGGGGCACGGTCCGGAGCGCGGCCTGGATGGCGGGTGTGCGCAGGTCACCGGCCTCGGTGAGGTGGTTGACCAGGTGGGCGCGGGCGCTGTCGGGGTTGACGGTGTCGGTGCTCATCGTCGGCCGTGTAGGTCGCTGCACGGGGTGATCACCGGCGGTTGATCGCGGCGGTTCGGCGCCGTCATCCAGCCTGACCGAGAACTTCGACTTGGACGCCAAGGAGAGCCGGTTCATGTTCGCGGTCCTGGCCGCGGCCGCCGAGTACGAACTGGAGTTGCGCGCTGAACGGCAGGGCGAGGGCATCGCCACCGCGCAGCGCCGCGAGGCCGAAGGCCGGATGCTGCCGGGCAAGCAGCGCATCGGCCGCCCCCACGTGCTGGGCCGGCCGAGCTGGACATGCTGCACGACCTGGTGGACGAGGGAGTGTCGGTGACCAAGGCCGCCCGCAGGCCACAGATCGGCCGGTCCACCGCCTACCATGCGCTGGCGATCGCCAGGCAGACCGACCCGACCACGCACGGGAAGCGCTAGCGAGCCGCGGAGATCAGGTAGAGCGGGGTCTCGCAGAACGCGGTCAGTCGGCGCCTGACAGCAGGATCCGTTGGCTTTCCTTCATGAATTCGAGGTACCTGGTCCGGAGAGTGACGACGGACGCGCGCATGACCGTGAGAAGCCGATCGCGGTCCTCGCCGGCAGGGCCGGGTTCCTCGAACCGCTGAAAGGCGGCCTCCACGTCTTGCAGTGCTCGCCGCAGAACCTCCCCGGCCGCTGTCGCTTCTTGGGGTCCGAGCAGTGCCAGTCTGGTGCACGCGCCGTAGAGCGCGCCGAACTCGGCGTCCAGGTCGAGCAGATCATCACTCGTCGGGGCCCAGCCGCCGATCAAGGATTCGTGGAATTTCCAGATCACGGGAGACAGTTCGGCATACGCATCCAATACTTCCCGGTACGCCTTCTGCCGCTCCTGCCGTACCCAGTGCCGGTGTTCGATCTCTGCCTGGGCGGTGACCTGCTGCCGTGCGGCGTCCGCCGTCAGCGCGGCAGCGTAACGGGCGCCCTTGATCGCGGCCCTGGCCCCCAGCAGCGAGCCCCCAACGCCCCGACCAGCCCGATGCCGGCCGACAGGACCGCAACCCATCTCTGATCCAGAGTCATGCGTATGACCCTGGCACAGGAGAGGGGACCCAAAGGTCGCGGCGTCTTCGGACTTGAGCCTCTTGGAAAAGGCCCCTGGCTGATGAGCAGGGCGTGCCCACGTAGCGGCTGGGCACGCCGCCTGGAAGAGGCACCGACGCCCGCCGGACTGGGACCGTTCGCGTGGACGAGCGTGGCGGTGATCCGGGCCGAGGCCGGACGCGATCCCGGCGACCATGGCCCGCACGAGTTGGGGGCGAGCTTTCTCCTTCGAGGGATAGTGCGCGACTCGAATAGCCCCCAAGTCACCGGTTACCGGCGGCGGCATCGACCTTGCCGAGGCCGAGCGCCGCACCACCGACGTCAACGACCTGCCGAGGGGCCCTGTTTCTCCCCCGCCGCCGTAGGGGCGGGAGAACGTTATCCGCTGAGTTCGACAGTCGACTCAGTGGATGAGAATCATTGCCCGCTAAGTAGAAATCATTCACCGAAGAGCGCAGTTACCAGTAGTGCGACGGCCGCAGCAGCTCCTGTGACGACCATCCCCGTCACCTGCCTTTCTTCGAACAGGGCCACGGGTCCACGGGTCCCGTCGGGGTTGCGATGACGAACGCGGGCGTTGGGCAGCTCCTCCACCAGATCGGGGAAGCCACTCCCAGGGCAGTCGCCGTTCCCGCCCCTCACCGGTCACATACAGGTTCTTGAAGCCATCGGCAAGCGCGAGCGTTTCTCGCGGTCCGACCGCCGATTCCGCGCTCACAACGCCCCCAAGAAATCTGTGATCGCGGCCCGCACCATCTCCGGGTTCTCCAGGTGCACGTCGTGGCCCGCTCCGGGCACGTTCGTCATGACGGTGCCGGGCCGCGAGCGCGTCATCTCACGCGCTTGCTCGGAGGAGAAGATCCCGGCCTCGGCCAGCACCACCAGCGTTGGGCATCGCACCTGATGCCACTCTTCCCAGAAAGATCGCTGGGACAGCTCCAGCACGGATGCCACCATAAGCTCGGGCTCGAATCGGGGCCACCACCCGTCCTTGCGTTCCTCCAGGCCAGCCGCCCAACCAGCGCCAGCGGGGCCGCCTCCAAAGAACTCAGCCGCTGCGGCCCGTGATGCGAACGGCACGGGCCAGGACGCCAGCCAGTTCTCGATTTCACCCGGAGTGTCCGGACTGGGGTCACCGGGCCCTGCCTCGACCAGCACGAGCGCCCGGACCAAATCGGGGTGCGCAGCCGCCACGAGCATCGCCGTATGTCCGCCCAAGGATTGGCCGACCAGGATCGCGTTCTCCAGCCCGAGTTCACCGACGACGGTGACCACGTCCCCGACGTAGGCAGCCCGGGACACATCCGCCGGGCGACGTTCACTCGCCCCATGCCCGCGCTGGTCGACGGCCACGACGCGGTACTGCTCCCTCATCCACTCGACCGTGGCATCCCACTCACCGGAATGACCGGCCAGCCCATGGAGCAGCACAACCGGAGCACCAGACCCCCCGAAGTCGTGAACCACCAAGCGGACCCCGTCACTGACGACCGTGCGCTCCACCCCACCCGCCGGCGTCCGGGTCATGCGGCGTTCGGGCCCGGACCGAGCGGGCGGGGTTCAGCCCGGCATGTGAGGCACTGCGCCGGGTGTTCTGGCGGCGGCGGAGCCGGGCGAGGAATCACGGGGTTCGGGAGCATGGTCGTCCTGGTCACGGTTCTCCGAGCAACCCGGACCTGCCGGAGGGGCAGTACAGAGCTGGGCGGTCAAAGTGGCGTAGGCCCACTCTTCCCACTCTTTTCGCGACCAGTTGCGGTCGTGGACGAACAGCAGGTACAGCTGCGGGCTGAGCAGCCCGAACAGCAGGTCAGCGGCCGTCTCGACGGAGACGTCGGGGCGGGCTCCGGGCTTGCTAGCCAGCGACTGGGCCGCGGCGTGCTGCACGGTGTAGCGCGGATCGGGGCCGTCGGGCCACTGCGCGGCGATCTGCGGATCGGTGGCCGCGGCAGCCGCGATCAGCGGCATGATCGGGGCCACCCGGTCCAGGATCTCGCTGCTACCGCGGACGTGCGCGCGCAGTTGGTCGGCTGCGGTGGGCGCGGCGCATGCGGCACGGAACCATTCCCGGTCCATGGTGGCCACCGGTTCGGTGTCACCGGCGATGGCCGAGTCGACGACGTCCTTGAACAGCGTGCGCTTGTTGCCGAAGACGAAGTAGACCGTCTGAACGGCCACGCCCGCCCGGTCCGCGACCTCCTGCAGGCTCGTCGCCCCGTACCCCTGCGCGATGAACAGCTCGCGAGCCGCCTCGACGACCTTTTCACGGGTGCGGCGTGAGCGCTCGGCCCTCTTGTCCGGTCGCTTGACTCGATCCACGTTGCGAGTATATCTCTAGAGCACGTCACTAGAGTTCAACTCTAGGTTCTTGGAGGAGACGATGGCCCATCCCAACGCCACCCAGAAGCCCGAACGGGACCGACCCTCAACGCAGCGAGACCCTGAGGAGGAGTCCGTCCACCGCGCGCTGGAGCGCTTCTACCGCGCCGGCAAGCCACCGTGGGACACCGGCGTGACGCCGCCCGAGCTGATCGCCGTGGTGGAAGGGCACAGCGCGCTGCCGCCCGGCCGCGCCCTGGAACTCGGCTGCGGCACGGGGACCAACGCCACCTACCTCGCACGGCACGGCTGGGAGGTGACGGCCGTCGACTTCATCGACCGAGCCGTCGATGAAGCCAGAAAGAAGGCCGCGGCGGCGGGAGCGGCGGTACGTCTCCTGCACGGAGACGCCACCCGCCTCGACGAGCTGGACGTGCCGGGCCCCTTCGACCTGTTCTTCGACCTGAGCTGCTACTGCGGGGTCCCGCTGCACCGCCGCGATGCCTACGCCGCCGGGCTCACCCACCGCGCAGCGCCCGGAGCACGGTTGCTGATGTTCGGGTACGGCCCGGAGCCGCTCGGCAATCCCCTCCCCGAGGTCACCTCGTGGGCGGCGGGCGTCACAGCCGACGAGCTCCGCGCCAGGTTCACCGGCTGGGAACTACTCGACGTCACACCGGGCACCAACTCGGTGCCGACCTTCTGGTTCACGCTGCGCCGCAGCGCCTAGGAAGCGTCAGCCGGCCGGTGTTCGCCCGAAGCCACGGGCCCTGCCGTAGTTGCGGGCGGACACCGGTCGGCTTCATGCGCGCCAGGTCGGCCTTCGGGATCTCCGCGCTGTACCTAGCCGCGGCCGTGCGGGACAACGGCACCGGACACGTCATCACCACGGGACATGCCGAACTCGACGACCGCGGCCGGGCGGACGGCCCGGACACGGCCCGGACCAGGTTGCACAGCAACTCCCCGCCTCTGTGGCCGAGTGGACGCATCGAAGCTGTGGGGCCCCACCCCCATTCGGGGGCGACGGGGGTGGGGCGGTGCCACAGGCCACCGCAGTCCGCTGGGCCGCCTGAAGCAAGGCCACGACGGGGTTTCATGGCCTTCACCTACACCAGCGCCACAACCCCCTACGAACGTCACCCCAGCACTCGAGATGGACCTAACAGGCGCAGCGGGTGCCGCCTGCTCGCCTCGCCTGCCGCAGTGTCGACGGTGCGTCCTGATACACCCGGCCGACCATCAACAGAGCGACTCCACCTCACCGGACCGCTCTCACGCCGGGGCCTTAATTTGGCACGGTCGGCAGGTCACTGCCAGCAGCGTCACCAGAAGTAAGACCCAGTAATCCCGAACCGTGAAACCTGCGACCGCCGATCGTGAAACCGCCCCCATGAATGCCAGCGCCAAACCCTGGAGGATCGAGAACGGCTGGGACTGTGTTCGTCCAGCAAGCGGGCCGGTCACGAGCATGCCTCAGCGACCTCGATCCACACCTGAGTGTCGTCGGACTTTCGCATCCGCACCCTGCAACGCCATGGACACCACGGTCAACGCCGCCCTGGCTCCCTCGGCGGGCCGGGCCGCAGGGGAGGACACGATGAAGCGCAAGGCCGGCTACCGCTGACGACTCCGCAAGATCACGGCCCAGCACGGTCCCCGGGTTGCCGCGGTGCTGGGGCGAACCGGTCTGGAGCGTGTGTCTGGAGTTCGCGAGGCGCTCCCCGACTGAGTTGCTGGCCGCGCTGTCCGCGCAGACGCCCCGTAGCGCCCCGCCTGCCGAGCCCGGGCCGCCCTCGTCCGCCCCGCTGTGCAGCCGGGACGGAGGATCAGCCGGTACGGGCGATCAGCGGGCGGAGCGGAGTGCGGGCCAGCGCGCGCAGCAGTGCGGCCAAGGGCCTGCGGACCATCAGCCAACCGGCGGCGATGATGAGGACGCTGAGCACCGCGGCGGCGAGAACGTCGTGCGGGTAGTGCTGGCCGAGGTAGACGCGGGAGAATCCCTCGATCGCGGCGAGAGCGGCGGCGAGGACGCCCAGCCGCCGGTGCGCGAGCCAGATTCCCGCCGCCAGCGCAACGGCGACGACGGTGTGGTCGGAGGGGAAAGAGTAGTCGGAGGGGCCGGGGCAGGGCTGGACAGTCGTGGTGTGGATGGCCAGGCAGGGCCTCGACTCGGCGAAGACCTGCTTGAGGATCAACCCCGTTCCGATGCAGAGCAGGGTGCCGATCCCGGTCCAGGCGATCGCGGTCATCGCGGCACGGTCGTCGCGGTGCCGTGCGCTCCACCAGGCCAGGAGCGCCAGCGCGCACAGTGCGGCGAGGCCGGCGGTGGTGTAGAGCTTCATGACCGGTTGTAGCCAGGTGGTGTGCTGGGCGAAAGCGGTGACGCCGCGGAACTGCGCGCCGTCGATCGATGGCCCGTCGAGGCCGGCCAGAGTCCCTCCGTCGAGCGTGTGAAGCGGAACGGTCGTTGCCGGTACTGTCGCTGTCAGTGCTGCCATCAGGTGAAACGCCCCCTCGTGCGTGGCGCGGGTTCGCGGTGCGCACCGGTGCGGGGCGTGACACACTCAAACCAGCGACTTCTATTCGCTTGTAGAAGCCGTTCCAGACTGTAGAGGGTGAACGGGTGGTGGACAAACCGTGAACGCGGACGTGGGCGGTGCGGGCGGTGACGTCACGGACTCCTCCCGGCAGCAGCATGACCAGTGCGAGGAACCGGCAGGGCGGCCGGGAAGGCGGCGGCGTGCCAGCGGTGTCCTGGAGGCGGAGGTGCTGGAGGTGCTCCAGCGGGCGCCGGAGGCGTTGACGGCCGGGCAGGTGAAGCGGCTGCTCGGCGAAGACCTGGCGTATTCCACCATCGTGACGACGCTCGCGCGGCTGCACGACAAGCGGGTACTGACCCGGGTCGCAGTAGGGCGTGCGTTCGCCTACCGGCCCGCCGCCGATCCTTCCGGGCTGACGGCACGCCGCATGCATCAGGTGCTCGCCGACGGCCCGGATCGCGCTCAGGTTCTCACGAGTTTCGTCGGGGAGCTCGCCGAGGGCGACGCGGCGCTGCTGCGCACCCTGCTGCAGGCACTGCCGCAGGACGGCTCGTCCGAGCTACCGGAGCGGGAGTGATCTATGCGGATCGTGGTGTACCTGCCGCTGCTGTGCCGCTCGCGGTCACCCTGGGCGCTCGGCCGCTGGGTGAGCGTCTGCCTCCGCGCCTGGCGACCTGGCTGTTGACGGTGTCGGCAGTGGTGCTGGCGGCGGCCGGGAGCCTGGCGCTGGCCTTGCTGTCGGCGACGGCCGTGGCACAGGTCCCGGCGGTGGCGTGGCTGGCGCACCTTTCGGTGGACATGGTCGCTGACGCCGATCCCACCGCGCGGCCGGTCGCTGGTATGGCGGGTGTGCTGCTGACGGTGGCGGTCGGGGCCGGGCTGCGGACGCTGTGGCGGTGCGTGCGCACCATGCTGCTCTCGGCGCGGGAGGCCGCCTGCCTGCCAGGTGGCGGCGAGCTGGTGGTGGTCGACGACCCGTCACCTGACGCGTTCGCGCTGCCAGGCCTGCCGGGCCGCGTCCCCGGCCGGATCGTGGTGTCGACCGGGATGCTGGACGCTCTGTCCGCTGAGCAGCAGCAGGCACTACTGGAACACGAACGCTCGCACCTGCGGTGCCACCATTATCTGTTCGCCGCCGCCGTCCAGTTCGCCGCCACCCTCAACCCGCTGCTGCGACCGGCGGCCACCGCGGTGGCGTTTACCATCGAGCGGTGGGCCGACGAGGACGCGGCCCGGGCCTGCGGCGACCGCCGGCTGACCGCCGAAGCGGTCGGCACGGCCGCGCTGGCCACCACGACCGGCTCTAGGGTCCACGGCCCGGCCACCGCCCTGCGGCGGGCCGCGCTGGGCGTGGTCGGTCCGTGGCGGCGCCGGACCGATCCGCTCAGGACGGCCGGTCCGCTGCCGAAACGGGTCGCCGCACTGCTCGCCCCGCCGCCTGACGGCCCCGCGATGCCGCTGCTGGTACTCGTGCCGGTGGCCGTGGCGGTACTGATCGTGGCCGGGGCGTGCAGCGTGGAGTCGGCCAACGACCTGCACGCCCTGCTCGCCGCCGCCCATCACAGCAGATGACCCACTGACCGCCGGGCCACCAGAAAAGCGGTAGGCCCTCGCCACTCCCAGGATCGATGCGGCGGCGCACCCGGCCGGCTCGAACGGTGACCAGCCGCCCACATCGGCGGGCCGAGGGTCGTCCGGTTCACACCGCCGATCACGAGCGCTGCTCACCCACCGGACCGCCGGCATCGCCGTGGGCGGCTGCGTTGTGACGCGCGCGCACCCACGACCGCAGCGGGCTCTCACCAAGGCGCTCCAGAAGGCGGACCAGCAGGTCATCGAACAGGAAGTAGCCGATCAGCACGCACATCGATCCGAGCACGACCCCGATCAGCACCGCGTAGACCGGATACGCGGCGACGTACACCCCTGCCATGACCATGACCAGAGCGGCCGCACAGGCCAGCGAGCCCAGCCGCCGGTGGATCAGCAGGAGCCCCGTGGCGAGCGCGCCGGCCATGGTGGCGTGGTCGGATGGGAAAGAGGGCGCTGCCGCCTGATGTGCCAGCACCAGCATGTGCGTTCCGTGGCCGGTGCGCGATTCGCCGGCCACCTGTAGGAAAGGCCTGACCAGCCCCAGCGCCGCCAGAGTTCCGATCGGTGTCCACACGACCGCCGACAGCTGAGCGGGGTCACCACTGCGGCGCGCCAGCCACCACCCGATCACCAACAACACGACGAACAGCAGCACCCCGTAAGTGCCATAGGCGCGAAGCAGATCACGCACCCACGGCGCATCGGGCATGAAACCGCCTGCGGAATCTCCAAGAGCCCCATCGGTGCTCCTTGCGGCTGAGGCAGGCAAGGCAATGGCCGTGATCGTCGTCAGCACCATCCTCCGTGTCCTCCGCGGCCCATCGACGCTTCGTCGCCCGCACTTCTACCCGCAAATAGAAGATCTACAGCCGAGTAGATGCTACTTCAAGGCCGGATGCCCCGGAGGCAGTGCCCGCCGCCGCGTCGGCGACCGCCGGATCACGTGGATCCGGCCTTCGCTCACGGTGCGGCGGTCCCGCGGCGGCTGAGCGCGCCGATGGCGCCGGCCGCCAAAAGGATGCCGAGGGCCAGGTAGCCGTAGGGCAGACCGGCCAGGGTGGCGACGGCCGCGACCAAGAGCGGACCGCCCGCATCGCCAAACTCACGGCCCAACTCGGCCGCCCCCATCGTCTGGCCGATGCGTTCGCCGGGGGTGGCGGCGGCCAGGGCGGCGAAGCCCAGCGGGGTGATCAGCCCGGTTCCGGCGCCGATCAGTGCGGCACCGCACAGCACGCCGACCAGGCCGGGAACCATGGCGCAGACGAGTCCCACCGCGGCGACCAGCAGCCCTGCGGTGATGCCGCCGCGGGCGGTGAGGCGCCCCGAGTCCAGGGCGCGTCCGGCTCGCGGCTGGACCAGGGCCGCACACGCCGCCAGCACCGACACGGCGGCGCCGGTGGCCACGGTGCCCAGCCCGGCGTGGCGCCCCGAGACGGGCAGGAACCCCACACCGGCCGACAGCGCGGCGGTCGCCGCGGCCAGTGCCGCGGTCGGTGCCAGGAACCTCGGGTCGGCCAGGCGTCGAGCCAGATCGAGCACCGTCTGACGCGCCCGGGGCAGCGGCGGCACGGCCGGGACGGCCAGCGCCGCCCAGGCGGCGACTCCCGCGCCGAGCACCGCCAGGACCACGAACAACAAGCGCAGGTCCCCGAACCACACCAGCGCCCCGCCCAGCAGGGGCCCCAGCGTGTAGCCGATCGATTTGTAGAAGCCGTAGGAACCGAAAGCCCGGCCGTGCTTGGCCGCCGGGTTGAGCCGGGCGACCATTGCGGAGGCGGCCGGCGAGAATGCCGACGCGGCCGCCCCCTGGCCCAGGCGAGCCGCCCACAACCACCCCGGGCTGTCGGCGACGGCATAGAGAGTCGAAGCGCTCGCGAACGCCACCAGTCCGCCTACCAGCACCGGACGGGCGCCTACGCGGTCGGCCAAGGAGCCGAACAGCGGTTTGAGTAGCACTTCCGCACCGTCGTACAGGGCCAGCAGCCCGCCCAGCACCATCAGCGAGGTGACCGCATCCGCTGAACGGCCACCGAGACTGGCCGCGATCCCGTGCGCCCCGAAGGCGGTGGTGAACCCGGCGGCATATAGAGGCCACATAGCGCGCCGCGGTGCGCTGCGCCCCACCGCCGCCGGGGACGGCACGGTCAACCGCCCCCCTCTGGGCTCTGGTGAAGCACGGCAAACACCCGCTCGGCGTAGTCTTCGCAGGCCGCGGCGCACTGCTTGAGGCGCTCAGCGGCCTGGGACGCCTGCGGCGAGCCGAAGACGTCCCGTGCGGTCAGGTCACGGTGCCAGCGGCGCAGCCGCTCCAAGCTCCGCTCTTCCTCTTCCAGCTTCGCCAGGGTGAACTTGGCGGTGCGGATCTCCTTGGCGAGTTCGGCTTCGTACTTGTCGCAGTCGTCGAGGAACTCCGTCCAGTCGGCGGTGCGGTCCCAGCGACAGCGCTCCGATCCGGCGCAGTTCCCGCCACACGGCCACCCGGTGCCGCGATGGTCCGGCAGGCAGCCGTACCAGCAGCGCCACCCACGGCTCGAGTAGCGGTTCGGCTGACACATCGGGGAATGTAGCAGCTGTTACATCGTCCCGGGAGACGGCCAAGACGCCGTCGGCACCCAATGATCGCGGTCGGCCGGCCATCGAGACGCTCGACGGCCACACGTCAGGGTTTGGCGTTCCCGGACATCGTCTTCTACTGTCTTGTAGAACTTCTGTACGACGGTGAATGCTGTTGTGACCTCCGACTGCGCCATGCACCTCGTACCCGAGGACGGCCCGAGGAACGCGGTTCCACGGACCGGGCAGGCAGGAAGGACCACAGGTGCCCTTGGCCCTCGATCCGCTGGACGCGCCGCCCGGTGTGCTCGCCGCAGCAGCGGCCGGCGCCCCGCTCGGCGCGCAGACCGGCTACCTGACCGGCCACCGAGCGGGCCGCGTTCTGCTGAGCCACAGCCGCAACCGGCGCCTGCGGCAAGGAGCGGAACGGGCCGAGACGCTGCCGGGATGTTACGGCCATGGCAAGGCGACCGTGCTGGCCCGTTTCATCCCGGCCGTGCGCACAGTACTCAATCCGCTGGCCGGGATGGCCCAGGTGCCCGCACGCACCTTCGTCGTGGGCTCGCTGCTGCCGCCGGCCCTGGAAGGGCCGCGTGCCCGAACGGCCCTTGAGCCGACCCGGGACTGACCCGGATGAAGATCATCTACAGGCGCGGTGCCATGCGAGCCAATACCGAGCACCTTCAGGAGACCATCTCTGGGAGAGCCTTCCTACGCGAGCACGGCCTGATGGCCGGGGCGGTACTGGCGGCTCTGGTCCCACGCACGCTGGCGATGCTCGGATATCCGGACGCGCTGTGGTTCGGGGACTCGGTGCCGTATCTACGGAGCGCAGTCCGGATGGCGCCCGACACCACCAGGCCGAGCGGCTACCCGCTGATGCTGGAGGCGCTCAAGCATCTGCGAAGCCTCCTCGGCGTCGTTCTCGTCCAGCATGTGATGGGGGTGGCGATCGGGATCGGCGTGTACGCGCTGGTCTGGCGGTACGGGCGAGCCGCCTGGCCGCGACGGGCATGGCTGCCTGGACTGATCGGTACGGCGGTGGCGGTACCGGTCCTGTTCGACGCCTACCAGATCGAACTGGAGCACCTGCTGCTCTCGGACACGCTCTTCGCCTTCCTGGTGGTCGCCGCGGTCGTGATCTTGCTGTGGCAACCGCACGTCACCTGGTCGATGGGGGCCGCGGCCGGCCTGGCTCTGGGCTTGGCCTCCATCACCCGATCGGTCGGGCTGCCCTTGCTCGCGGTCGTCATCGCGTGGCTGTTCCTGCGGCGTCACGGCATCCGGGCGGCGGTCGTTCCGGCCATCGCGCTCGCGGCCGGGTGCCTCCTGCCAATCGGCGGGTACACGCTGTGGTACCACTCGGCCCACGGAAAGTACGCGATCACCGGCACCAGCGGCGTGTTCCTGTACGGGCGGACGATGGACTTCGCCGACTGCTCCGTCATCAAGCCGAAGCCGGCCCTGCAAAAGCTGTGTCCGCGCAGGCACCCCAAGAACGTCTCGGGCGCCTACTGGGCACTGTGGGGGCCGAAGACACCCTTTGATCACATCCGCGGAGGAAGAGTCGGAGGCGACGCTCTGGCAGGCCGGTTCGCGGTCGCGGCCATCGAAGCCCAGCCGCTCGGCTATGCGCGGGTCGTCGCACGCGACACCCTGCGGGCGTTCGCTTGGCGGCGAACACCGTATCCCCGGCCGTTCACCTTCCAGGAGTACCGGTTCCCCGCGAAAGAACGTCCATTGACCGCCCAGGAGCGGAGCGCCGCCAGGTCGTACGCGCGTGCAGGAGGAGACGTACGCGTCGTGCGGCCGTACGCGGACTGGGCACGTGCCTACCAGCGGTGGATCCACCTACCCGGCACGTTGCTCGGCGCGATGCTGCTGGCAGCGGCCGCGGGCATCGTCCCGGGCCGCCGACCGCGACGGCGCGCGCTCCTGCCGCTGCTGCTGTCGATCGCGCTACTGGTCGTACCGGCCGCCACCGCCGACTTCGACTACCGGTACGTCCTGCCCGCAGTCCCGCTGGCCGCCCTCGCCGCCGGGCTCGCCTTCATCCCGCGACGCCAGACCGGCGAACCCGCCTCGTCCGGTGCGACCGACCGTCGTGACCCGGACGTAAGGCCGGACCGCATCGCAGAGACGAGCGCATCGACGCAGCGCGAGACCTGGTGATCGCAGCGCCCGCCGCCACCGGCGAACCCGAAGCGGTGGGGACGCCTTGGGCCGGGGCGGCTGGCCGTCGAGTGTCTGGGGCGGTGGTCAGGAGGCCAGCCGGGTGTAGCGGCCGGAGTGGAAGATGAGCGGGCCGCGGTCCTGGGCCGCGGACCAGCAGGTGGCGCGGGCGATGACGAGTTCGTGGTCGCCCGCGGGGTGCACGGTGTCGATCTCGCAGTCGAGCCAGCCGAGGCCGTCGGGCAGCAGCGGATGGCCCGCCGGGCTCTGCGTCCAGGTGCGTCCGGCGAACCTGTCGGTGCCGCGGGCGGCGAAGGTGCGGCAGACGTCTTCATGGTCGTCGCCGAGGATGGTGACGGCGAAGGCTCCGGTGGCGCGGATGGACGGCCAGGTGGTGGAGGTGCGGGCGGCGCACAGGGCGATCAGGGGCGGGTCGAGGGACACCGAGGTGAAGGAGTTGGCCGCCATCCCGGCCGGGCCGCCGGCGGTCCGGGCGGTGACCAGGACGACGCCGGTGGTGAAGCGGCCCAGCACGTCGCGGAACGAGCGCTGGGCCGCCTCCTTGTCTGCCGCGTGCACGGTCGCTCTCCTAGATCCGTCCGGTGAGGAACGCGCCGACGACGTACGCGAACCGTTCGGGCTGCTCGATCTGCGCCCAGTGGCCGGCGTTGGGCATGACGTACAGCTGCGCGTCGGGGATGTGCTCGGCGAAGTAGTGCCCGGCCGCCAGGGGCATGATCTTGTCCTCGCGTCCGTGGACGACCAGGACCGGGTTCCGCAGCGTGGCGAGCCGCTCGGGCTCGTAGAGTCCGGGCAGGTTGTGGGCAAAGGTCGCCAGGTGGGAGCGGCGGACCTCGGGGCGCTGGATGCGTTCCATCCGGCTCTCGGCGATCTTCTCCAGGCTATCGCCCAGGACGGACGGGTCGTGGGTCATCGCGCGCATGAGGTCGGCGAGGGCCTCGGCGGTGGGGTCGTCGTAGTAGGTGACGAGCTTGAGCAGGTCCTCGGTGGGCGGGACGGGGGCGCCGCCGCTGCCCATCAGCACGATCCGCCCGATCCGGTCGGGGTGCTGGAGGGCCATGCCGAGGCCGATGATGCCGCCCATGGAGTTCCCGACCAGGTGGGCGCGCTGGACGCCGAGTTCGTCCAGCAACCCGATGAGGGTGTCGATGCGCAACCGCGTGAAGTCGGCGGCGGTGGGCGGGACCGGGTCGGGGTGGCTGGAGTCGCCGAACCCGATGATGTCGGGCGCGATGTTGTGCAGGTCGCCGGACTGTCGCCGATGACGCGCTCCCAGTTGGACAGCGCGGTGGCGCCGGGGCCGGAGCCGTGCAGCCAGAGCACCGCCTCGCGGGACGGGTCGCCGGTCTCGTGGACGCGGAAGTGGTGGTCGCCGACGCGAACGTCCGCAGTCGTGATCGTCACTGGTCGTCTCCGGGGAAGGGTCGGACGATGCCGGGCAGCAGCGGCTCGGCGGGCGGGTGATGACCCCAGATGCTGAAGGAGCCGTAGGAGCGCGGGGCCGCGGTGGTGTCGCCGACCTGGAGCCCGCCGTGGCCGTACTCGATCTCGAATCCGGACGGGGTGCGGACGTAGAACGAGGTCATCAGGTCGTTGACGTGCCGCCCCAGCGTCATCGCCAAAGGGATCCCACGTTGGAGGACCTCGTCGTAGGCGGTGCCGACGTCGTCCAGCGACGCCGTCTCCAGCATCAGATGGTGGTAGCCCACGACGCCGGGCACCTCGGCCAGCGCCAGCGAGTGGTGCCGGGTGTTGCAGCGGTAGAAGCGGATCGTCATGCCCTGGCCGTTGATCTGGTCGGACAGGCGGAAGCCCATCACCTCGCAGTAGAACGCCTCGGCGTCGGCCAGGCTCGGCACGACCAGGACCGCGTGCCCGAGGCCCTGCGCTCCGGTGACGAATCCCGACATCGGACGGCCGGGACGGAACGACGCGGGGACGGTCCGCTGCCCCCAGCTCAGCTCGTGCCGGAACCCGAACGGGTCCTCGAACCACGCCAGCTCGACCACCGCGCGTTCGGCGGCAAGGCCGGCGTCGCCCCGCTCGACGGTGACGCCCTCGCCGGCGAGGCGGTCGGCCGCCTCGGCCAGGGCGCGCGGGCCGTCGACGGCCCAGCCGAGGTAGGCCAGGTCGTCGTGGTCGCCGGGGTGGACGCTGATGCGGTGCGCGGCGTCGTCGACCCGCAGCCGCACGGCGCCGTCCGGGCCCGGTTCGGCGAGCCCGGTGCCGAGGATCTCCGGGCCGAACGTCTCCCATTCCTTGCCGGCCGGGGAGGTGAAGCCGATGTAGCTCAATGCCTGGATCATCGTGGGCGCTCCTGTTCGGGAGGTCAGGCGGTCGGGACCTGCGGGCTAGCGCCCAGCAGGTGGCCGGCGTAGTTGCGCGCGTGCCCTTCGGGCGTCAGGTAGGCGTGGCCCAGCGCCGTCTGGACGTCCTGGAAGAGCCGGTGCAGCGGATGATCGGTGTAGGCGGTGCGTCCCGTGGTCGCGTGATACAGGCCGTGCACCGCGGCGCCGACCACCTCGCAGCCGTGGTTGGCGTCCCAGCGGATCCGCGCCAGGTAGTCGTCGGACGGGTGCTCGCCCCGCTCGGCCATGGCCTGCATCTCCGTCACGGCCCGGCGCAGCTTCGAGACCGCCGCGTCCCACGTCCATTCGGCTTCGGCCAGCCGGATCTGGGTCAGCGGGTCGTCGCGCTGCGCGACCTTCGGCGGGACGACCCGGGCGGCGGTCACCTCGGTCCAGGCGTCCAGGAAGCCCCGTGCCATGCCGAACACCGACGCGGCCAGCACCAGGTTGAACACGGCCGACCACGACAGCCGGTACAGCGGGCCGCTGTTGCGCTCCTGCCCCGGCAGCGGGTTCCAGGCCGCGTAGTCCAGATGCGACTGCACCCGGTGATCCGGGACGAAGACTCCTCGCACCACGATGTCCTTGGAGCCGGTGCCGCGCAGCCCGGCCGTGTGCCAGTTGTCGTCGATCTCGTACTCGCCGGGCAGCACCAGCAGCGACCGGTAGTCCGGGATCTTCACGCCCTCACCGAAATCGAGAACGTCGACGATCGCGCCGAGATTCACGCCGTCGCCGTGGTCGCAGCCCGAGGAGAACGACCAGCGGCCCTCCAGCCGGTACCCGCCGTCCACGCGCGTCGCCTTGCCGGTCGGCATGTACGACGAGGAGTGGATCCGCGTCGGGTCCTCGCCCCACATCTCCTGCTGCGCACGCTCGTCGAACAGCGCGAGCTGCCAGGGATGCACGCCCATCACGCCCATCACCCAGCCCGCCGACGGGTTGGCCCGCGACACCTCGACCACCGCGTCCATGAACTCGACCAGCGGCACCTCGCCGCCGCCCCACCGCGCCGGCTGCAACGCCCGCACCAACCCGGAATCGACCAGCAGCTTCCAGGTCGCGTCCGGCAGCCGGCGCAGCCGGTCCCCCTCGTCCACGGCCGCCGCCAGCTCCGGCGCGAGCCGCCGCGCCGTCTCCACCACCGTCATCCTGTGCCCTCCTCGGCCACCCGGAACTGCGGAACGATCGGTCCAGTCCGGAACGATTGGTCCAGAGAGTAAGCGGCCACCGAGCAACACGTCAACGGAAGCGGTGAATCCTCTTCGCACCTGGTGGGTTCATGCGGGACTCAGTGGCTCGTAGTGCGCCTGGACCTGCGGTCAGCCACCGCAACCGCGAAGCCCGCAGCCGAACCAAGCCGCATTCCCGCGCCAGACCGCCTCCGCCCCGCGGCGATTCGGCGGCCAACGGGCGGTCTAGCTGCGATGACCACGAGCGTTGTTGACAGGCGGTGAGCGGATTGACTGGTCGATCGCAATGAGAACGGCCTAGGAGGACGACATGAGCGCGCAGATCCTGCTCACCGGCGGCACCGGCACCCTCGGCGGGCACGTCCTACCCCTGCTGCGGGACGCCGGGCGCGACGTCCGGGTGCTCAGCCGCCGCCCGCACGCGCCAAGGGAGACGACGAGGCGACCCGCAACCTCGCCCGGGCCGCCGCGCGCGCGGGCGTGCGCCACGTCGTCCTGATCTCGATGATCGGCGCGGACCGCGTCCCGATCGGCTACCTGCGCACGCAGCTGCGCGCCGAGGAGGCGTTGATGGAGTCGGCGGCCCCGCCCTCGCGAAGTTGGCCCCGCACTACGTGATCAATCCGACCCGCTTTCCCTCGAACCAGTGGCCCGCCACGCGCATCAGGATGTCCCGGAAGCGCACAAAAGTTCGCCCCTCCAAGAAATCCTTTCCTATCCGCGCATTGGCGCACTTTGGCTGCTGCTAGAGGGTGGGGTTTGGTGGTTGGTGAAGTAGGCGGTCAGGTCGGGGTCCAGGCGGGGGACGGTGTGGGGCGTGCCGTTCTCGCGGAGCGAGAGGGTGGCCAGGTAGGCGGTGGCGACGCTCATTCGGGCGGCGACGGGTGAGGTGTCGGTGGGCCCGCCGCTGCGCGCGAAGCGAAGGAACTCCTCGATAGTCGCGCCGTCGGCTCCGCCGTGCTCTCCCGTGGCCGGTGGGACGGTGTAGGTGATGTCGGGTCGTGCCGATAGCCGGACTGGCGGCTGTTCCATACCTTGACGACGGCGCCCTCCTCGTCGCCGAAGTTCTCCAGACGTCCGTGAGTGCCGATGACGGTGTAGTTGCGCCAGTAATCGGGGCTGAAATGGCATTGCTGGTAGGCGGCGATGACTCCGTTGTCCAATCGCATGTTCATGACGGAGACGTCTTCGACATCGATGTGGTGATGGAAACCGGTGGAGGAGGCGGGCGGCCAGGGCGAGGCGGTAAGCCAGCCTTCGGAGGGGGGCTCACCGGCGGAGCGGCGGGGCAACGAGCCGTAGACCACGAGGTCGCCGAGGGCGTTCACGCGCTCGGTGTACCCGCCCGCCAGCCAGTGGACGACGTCGATGTCGTGGGCGGCCTTCTGCACGAGCAGCCCGGTTGTGCGGCGGCGTTCGGCGTGCCAGTCCTTGAAGTAGTACTGGCCGCCGCGTCCCACGAAGTGCCGCACCCACACCGTCTTGGGCTCGCCGATGTCGCCGCGGCGGATGATGTCGCGCATCAGCCGGACGACGCCCATGTGCCGCATGTTGTGGCCGAGGTACAGGCGCGTCCCGGTTTTCGCGGCGACGCGCAGTATCTCGTCGCAGTCATCGATGGTGATGGCGAGGGGTTTTTCCAGGTAGACGGCCTTGCCCGCGTGCAGGGCGTCGATGGCGATCGCGGCGTGCGTGTCGTCGGGGGTGGCGATCAGTACGGCGTCGACGTCGTCGCGTTCCAGGAGACGGCGGTGGTCGGTGATGAGGACGGCGTCGTCCGCGCCGAGCCGCCGGGCGCTTTCGGGCAGCCGAGCGAGGTCGGTGTCGCATACGGCGGTGATGCGCGATCCCCGGCCGGGGCGATGGGCGGGGGGCGGCGAGCGCGCCGCGCTGCCCGCCGGCTCCGATCACGCCGAGGCGCAGGTCGTCGGTCATGGCGCTCCTCACTACGGGCCCCCGGGCCGGTACCGGCCCGGGGCGGCCGGCGGGGTTCAGCCCGAGGTGATCGTGATCTTGTCGATGTCGGGGGCCCAACCGTCAGGGCCGGCGATGGTGATCGTGTTGTCGCCGCCGGTCAGGGTGACCGGCACGGTGGTGGTCGCGACGGTGTCCCAGCCTCCGGTGGCCGGGAAGGCGACCGTGGTCGCGGTGCCGTTGCCGATGTAGCCGACCTTCGAACCGCCCGAACATCCGGTGCAGGACGCGACGGCGGCCCCGCCCACGAGGGTGTTGCCCGGGTCCTCGGCCTCGACCGCGGCGGACGGCGAGCCGGCCCCGACGGTCATGGCGCCGAGGCCGAGCCAGCCGTCGGCGTTCTGGGCGGCGTTGGCGAACCGCAGCTTCTTGGCGTTGGCGCTCACCGCCTCCAGCGGGTTCTTCACCCGCATGACGAGCTGGTAGTCACCGTTCGCGACGCCGGTGAGGCCGACGTCGGGCTGGAAGTACTGCGGGTAGCCGAAGTCGCGATAGGTCGGGTCGGAGCCGACGCCCCAGTCAGGGAACGCCCGGATCTTCAGCGGCATGACGGTCCGCAGGTCCCAGGAGGTGTCCCAGGTTTTGACCACCGTCCCGGAGCTGTTCTTGAGGCCGAGCGTGACCGTCCACGGGTAGTAGAACGGGGCGACGCCGACGTCCGCGTTGGACGGGCCGTATCCGGAGCTGCCTTCGTTGATCTTCCAAGTGGTGTGCTCCAGCTCGATGCACGCCTTCATGTCTTGGGCGTACGTGTGCCCGTACTCCAGCAGCGCCGAGCGCATCGAGGCCCTGGCCGAGCGGGCGCCTCAGGCGGTCAGTCGATCCCAGGCGGCGTCGATCGTGATGGCGAGCACCTCGAACTGGCCTCGCAGATCGAAGGTGTCCGGGTCGAGCTGGTAAGCCAGGAAAAGCCCGTCGGCGGCGGCGAGCGTGAACGCGGCGAGTTTCCCCGCGACGCTCGCTCGCCCGGCTGCCGGAACGTCGGCGAGCATGTCCTGGAACCGCTGGACGGCGAACGTCATGACCTCGGTGCGGATGTCGATGAACAGCTGGCGGGCCTTGGCCTCGACGGGACGCCGCTCCAGCGTGAGCATCATGCCCAGCCGCAGGAACTCGGGCTGATCGAGGAGGCTGTCGGCGACGGCGGCGGTCATCTCGCGCAACCGGCCGGCGCGGTCCAGCCCGGGCGTGCCCGCCGACTCGGCTTTGAGCAGCCGCTCGCGCCAGAGGTGGTAGCTGCGCTCCATCACCGCCGCGAGCAGGTCGTCCTTGTCGCGGAAGTGCCAGTAGATCGAGCTGCGCGGCAGTCCGGACCGCTCGCTGACCAGAGCGATGCTGGTTCCCTCATAGCCGCGCTCGGCGGCGATCTCCACGGTCGCGTCGAGGATGCGCTGCCGGGACTGCTCGCCGTGCTGCTGGCGCCGCTCGGTCTTGGGGCCCATCCGCGTCCTTTCCGACCCGCCCTCCGCTCAGGGCATCGATCCTTCCCCCAGTCTCTCAGCCCGCCGCACCTGGACCGGACGGCCGGCGGGCGTCCGGGAGACCGAGAGGCCCCTCGGCCCGTTGTTGACGTCTCCTTCGAGGCCACCTACTCTCTGGACCAATCGTTCCTGACTGTACCAATCGTTCCGGAGAGGCGCACCGACGTGTCTGAAGTCCCGCAATACGACGTGGCCGTGATCGGCTACGGCCCCACCGGCGTGACGGCCGCGAACCTGCTCGGCGCGCTGGGCGTCTCCGCCGTGGTCGTGGAGCGCGACGCTTCGGTCTACGGCCGCGCGAGGGCGATCTCCACCGACGAGGAGGTGATGCGCGTCTGGCAGCAGGCCGGGCTCGCCGAGCGGTTGAAGCGCGACATGCTGCCTGACAAGCCGATCGACTTCGTCGACGCCGACGGCCGGTCGTTCATCAGCGCCGTTCCCACGCCGCGCGGCCAGGGGCATCCACCGCAGATGTTCATCTACCAACCGGCGCTGGAGCGGACGCTGCGCGAGGGCGTCGAGCGGTATCCGAACGTGGAGGTGCTGCTGGAACACGAGTGCCTACGGGTGCGCCAGGACGACCAAGGCGTCGAGCTGCTGATCGCTCCGCCGGGGAAGGATCGGCTAACGCGACTGCGCGCGTCCTACGTCATCGCGGCCGACGGCGGCTCCAGCCCCACCCGTGGGCAGCTCGGAGTCGGTTTCGAGGGGCGCACCTACGAGGACCGCTGGCTGGTCATCGACACCAAGCTCGTCAAGGAGTGGCCCGAGTACGACCGGCTGCGCTTCCACTGCGACCCGGACCGCCCCGCGGTCGACTGCCCCACCCCCCTGGGGCACCACCGCTGGGAGTTCCCGATCCTGTCCGGCGAGGACGAGAAGGAACTGGTGACCGACGAGGCCGTCTGGCGGTTGCTGGGCCGGCAGGGCATCACCGGCGAGCACGTCTCGATCCTGCGCGCGGTCATCTACAGCCACCATGTCCGCTTCGCCGACCGCTGGCGGATCGGCCGGATCTTCCTGGCCGGTGACGCCGCGCACGTCATGCCGCCATGGATCGGCCAGGGCATGGCCGCTGGAGTCCGCGACGCCGCGAACCTGTGCTGGAAGCTGGCCGCCGTCCTCTCCGGGACGCTGCCGGATTCGGTCCTGGACAGCTACCAGGACGAACGCGCCCCGCACGTGCGGAGCATCACCAGACGCGCGGTGCTGGTCGGACGCGTCATCACCGAACGACGCCCCTGGATCACCACCGTGCGCGACCCTGCCTTCCGCGGGCTGGGGAGACTGAAGCGGATCAACCGTGCTCTCCAGGCCGCCGCGTGGATCCCGGCCTGCCGCTACCGCAGCGGCTTCTTCCAGCCCTCGGACGGCACGTCTGCTCCGGGGCGCAAAGTTCCCCAGCCGTGGGTCCTGGACGAGACCGGGTCGAGGGTGCGGCTCGACGACGTCCTTGGACCTGGCTGGTCCATGCTCCACTTCGCTCCGTCGACGGACGAGACGTGGCGGGCCGCCGCAGACGTCGTCCTTCGGGTCCTGCCCGCGGGCTCCGCTCCCCGTCCGGGCGCGGTCGTGGACGTCGAGGGGACATTGACCGAGTGGGCGCAGCGCGCGCGAGCCGTATCGCTCGTGCTGCGCCCGGACCGCATCGTCTACACGGCCGCAGCCGCGCACCGCACCCTCGCGGCGCCTCCCCTATCCCTCACAACGAGCCAAGCGCTTCCGGAGCAGATCTCATGACCACCCCGCCGTTGTCCGAGAAGACCATCCGCGCCGGCGGCCAGGACGTCTTCGTCGCCGAGGCCGGAAGCGGACCGGCCGTCGTGCTGCTGCACGGTGGAGGCCCCGGAGCGTCCGGCGTGTCCAACTACGTCCGCAACATCGACACCCTGGCCGAGCACCACCGCGTCATCGTCCCGGACCTGCCCGGCTACGGTCGCTCCGACAAGCACATCGACCAGAGCGACCCCTTCGGACACCTCGCCGACGCCGTGCGCGGCATGCTCGACGAACTCGGGCTCCGATCGGCCCATCTGGTCGGCAACTCCTATGGCGGAGCCGCAGCTCTGCGGCTCGCCCTGGACACCCCCGACCGCGTCGACCGGATGGTCCTCATGGGCCCGGGCGGCATCGGCACCACCCGAGCGCTCCCCACCCCCGGACTGCGAAGCCTGCTCTCCTACTACAGCGGGAACGGCCCCTCACGCGACAAGCTCGCGACGTTCATCCGCCGGTATCTCGTCCACGACGGCTCCACTGTCCCGGACGAGGTGATCGACGCCCGTTACCAGGCGAGCATCGACCCCGACGTGGTCGCCGATCCGCCGCTGCGGCGACCGGCCGGTCCCGCCGCGCTGCGGACGCTGTGGCGCATGGATTTCACCCGCGACCGCCACCTGGCCGGGCTGACGACGCCCACACTCGTCATCTGGGGCGCCGCGGACAAGGTGAACCGTCCGAGCGGAGGGCTCACGCTGGCCACCACCATGCCCAACTGCGACCTGCGGGTGGTGTCGAACACCGGCCACTGGGTCCAGTGGGAGCAGTCCGAACTGTTCAACGACACCGTGCGGGAGTATCTCGATGAGCGACGCTGAGTCTCTCTTCGGCAGCGTGCGCTTGGGCTACATCGTCATCGAGACCGACAGGTTCACCGACTGGCATCGCTTCGGCGCCGACGCCGTCGGCATGCACGCCGACACCCTCGACGCCACCGCCATGCGGTTCCGCCTGGACGACCATCAATGCCGGTTCCTGCTGCGACGCGGACCGGCCGAGGACGTCACCGCGGTCGGCTGGCATATCGACGACCACATCGCGTTCGAACGCCTTCTCTCGCGGGTCCGCGACCGCGGCGTCCCCCTCGCCGAAGGCACCTCCGATGAGGCCGCCATGCGCGGCGTCGAACGCCTCTGGCGCTTCCCCGGCCCCAAAGGCATCACCCAGGAGATCTTCACCCGCCCGCGCCTGGCGACGGAACCACCGGCTCTGCACACCCAAGGGTTCGTCACCGGCCAGGACGGCATGGGCCACATCGCTCTCACCTCGACCAGACCCGCCCAACTGCGCGGCTACTACACCACGCTCTTCGACGCCCGGCTCACCGACTCCATCGACGAGACCATCAGCGGGGTCAAACTCAAGATCCGGTTCCTGCGCCTCAACCGGCGCCACCACTCCATCGCCATCGCCGCGACCCGCGGCCTGCGCCTGGACCCGATCCGGACCCGCATCCAGCACCTCAACATCCAGGTCGCCGAACTCGACGACATGACCCGCTCATACGAGCGCGTCAAAGAACTCGGCTTCCGGATGGCCCTGTCGGTCGGGCAGCACACCAATGACCGCGAGCTCTCCTACTACGCGGTGACGCCGTCGGGTTTCGAATGGGAGGTCGGCTGGAATCCCCTGCTCGTCGACGAGAACACGTGGGAGCCGAGCACCCACCGGGGCATCAGCATCTGGGGTCACACGCCCGTCGGGCAGACCGTGATCGGCAAGCTCGCCCAGTTCAAGCAGGCCGCGTCATCGATCACCCACCGCGAGCAGACCGTCCCGGCACTCAGCGGGAAGGGAATCCCGGACGACTGAGCCGCCCGGCCCCGAACCAAAAGACGTCCACCGTGAATATAGGAGTAAGCATGGGCCGTATCGACGTTCACCAGCACCTCCTGCCCGAACCGTACGTGCAGTGGCTCCGCTCGGAAGGCATCGGCCAGGCCGGCGGACGGGAACTGCCCGCCTGGAGCGCCGACAGCGCCATCGCGATGATGGACGACCACTCCATCTCCACCGGCATATTGTCGCTGTCCACACCGGGAACCCACCTGGGCGACGACGCCCGCGCCCTCGACAAGGCCCGCCAGATCAACGACATCGGCGCCGAACTGGTCAAGGACCGCCCCGACCGCTTCGGCTACTTCGCCACCATTCCCCTCCCCTATGTCGACGGCGCCGTCCAGGAGAGCATCCGCGCTTTGGACGAACTCGGAGCCGACGGCGTGGTCCTGCTCGCCAACTCCCGAGGCACCTACCTCGGCGACCCGGCCTTCGAGCCGCTCATGACCGAACTCGACCGGCGCTCGGCCGTCGTGTTCGTCCACCCGGCGGAACTCCCCGCACCCGCCGTCCCCGGGCTGCCGCCGTTCGCCGCCGACTTCCTGCTCGACACCACCCGCGCCGCCGCCAACCTGGTCCTGCACGGCATCCCCCGCCGCCACCCCAACCTGAAGATCATCCTCTCCCATGCGGGCGGTTTCCTGCCGTACGCCGCCCACCGCATCGCCGTCACCTTCATCGGCCAGGGACGCGACCCCGGCGAGGTCTTCGAAGACCTGACGTCCTTCTACTTCGACACCGCCCTGTCCGGCAGCCCGACCGCCCTGCCCAGCCTGCTCGCCTTCGCCCGCCCCGGCCACGTCCTGTACGGGTCCGACTGGCCCTTCGCACCCGACCTCGCCGTCAAATACTTCACCGACGGCCTAGACGCCCACGACCCCCACGACACCGAACTCCACCGGGCCATCGACTCGTCCAACGCTCTCCAACTGTTCCCCCGCCTGACCTGACCTCGTGACCACCTCCCCAGCGCCGTCGCGCCGGGAAGGCAAGGCGGCCGGCATGTTGCTGAGTGAAGTGACCATTGGCGGTCTTGCTGCTCCGCCTCCAGCCTCGTCCCGACCTTCGACCGGTCATACAGGGATTCCCCACCAGTCGCACAAGCCCTCGCTCGCGCCGACTAGCCAGAGTCGGTGGTAAGTCACGACCCATCGGCGATCGGAAGCTCCCGCGCCTCCAGCGCGAGCCGGCCGAGGGCCGAGCGATCCGTCCAAACGTCTGCGCCGAAGTGACGTCAGCGCTGCGCCACGGACGCCCACCAGACGAGCATCGCGCGGTCGAGCCTCACGGTGGCCCTCCACGATCGGGGCCGAGCCGAGGATCTGCGAGAGGCGGGCGGGCTCATCGCCGCCGAGATCGAGCGGCGCGTCCGCGTGCACGGACGCGACCAGCCGCTCGCGTGTACCGCGTTCGTCAGAGTGCGACGAAGGTCAGGCCGCGCTGCTTGAGGGCGGGGATGACGGTGCGGAGGGCCGTGACGGTCTGGGAGCGGTCGCCGCCGCCGTCGTGGCAGAGCAGGATGTCACCCGGCTGGGCGGGCAGCTTCGGGAGGTTGATCGGGTGGGTGAGGGTGTGGTCGGCGATCTGGTGCCCCGCCGCCACGATCCGCTGCACCAGCCGGGCGTTCTCCGGCACCTGCTCGCCGATCATGTTGAAGGTCGCGTGCACGCCGCGCTCGGCGAGCACGTCCAGCACCTTGGGCGTCCAGTACGGGTGCGGCCCGTCGTCGATCGTCAGCGCCACCGCGTTCGGCGGCGCGGCCGGAGCCAGGTCGCGCAGGGAATGGACCGGACTCGTGACCGCCCTCATGGACCGGGCGGGCGCGAACCCCGGATCGGGCGGCGGCGCGGGCGCCCGGCGGGCCGCGGCCGCGTGCGCCGACCGGTGCTTCTCCGGGCGCCACAGCTCCGGAGCGGCGGCGGCGGCCACCCCCGCGGTCCCAGCGACGATCATGGTCAGCACCTGGCGGCGATCCATTCCGTAAGTCCTTGTCGTAGAAGACGTCGGCTTGTGAGACGGCCCGATGATCCGGCGGGTTTGCGCCCGCCCCGGTTGGATTTCCGCAGGAATCCCCGTTCTCACCCGCGAGGTACCCCCGGGTGCTCGCCGTCGCCGGGCGTCGCGGCGGTGCCGGCGGCGTCGGAGGGGTCGCCGGAGGAGGTCAGCGTGGTGACGCGTCCGAGGGGGCCTGCGCGTCCGGCCCGTCCAGGAGGGGCAGGTGAAGGGAGAACCGCGTCCCGGACGTCACGTCGTCGATGGCGAGCGAGCCGTGGTGGGCGTTCGCGACCTCGCGGGCGATGGCCAGGCCGAGGCCGGTTCCGCCGGCGTCGCGGCTGCGGGCCGTGTCGAGGCGGGCGAATCGTTCGAAGACCCGTTCGCGGTCGGCGCGCGGTATCTCGGGCCCGTCGTTGCCGACGGTCAGCACGGCGTCGCCGGCGCTCCGGCCCAGGCGCACGTCGACGGTCGTCGCGGCGTACTGCAGGGCGTTGTCCAGCAGGTTGCCCACGAGGCGTTCGAGTTGGGCGCGGACCCCTCTGACGTGGAGGCCGGGGGCGAGCTCGGCCTTGACGGCGACCGGCGGGCGCCGGTCGTCCGGGCCGCCGGAGGCGGGACGGCGCGCGCGGAGCTCACCGTCGACCAGGGCGCTGAAGTCGACGTCCTCGGGGATGTCGGCCGCCGTGCCGATCTGCGCGAGCAGCAGCAGGTCGGCGACGATGCCCTCCAGGCGGTCGGTGGACCGGAGCGCGGCCCGCGCCGCCTCGCCGGCCTCGGCGTCGCCGGGACGCAGGGCGATCTCCTCCAGGTTGAGCCGGAGCGCGGCGATCGGCGTGCGGAGCTCGTGCGCGGCGTCCGACGCGAACTGCTGCTGCCGGCGCACGGACCGCTCGAGCCGGTCGAGGGTGAGGTTGGCGGTGCGGGCGAGTTGCGCGACCTCGTCCTCGCCCTGCGGCTCGGGCACCCGGCGGGACAGGTCGCTGATGCTGATCTCGGCCAGCTGGCCGCGGACCGCGCCGACGGGACGCAGCGTCCGGCCGACCACCTGCCAGGTCGTGTAGGTCGCCATGGCGACCAGGAGCAGCGCGCAGGTGGTGAGGACCAGTTCGAGGTGGGGGCCCGCCAGGATCGTCGGCACGGGGCGTGCGCCGTAGACGACGGGCGAGCGGGGGGCCATGGTGACCCGGACGGCCACCACGGACAGGCATCCCCCGCCGCGCGCCGGACACACGTACAGGCGTTTGAGCCGGTTCTCCGGGGGCGGGACCACCGTGCTGATCGGCGGCCGCCCCGCGGCCGCCCTGCTCGCGGCGGTGACGTGCCGGTCCGCGTCGACCACCTGAAGGAACCGGACTCCGTACGGGCCGGCGGGGAGCGGGTTCTGCATCACCCCCTGCCGCACCGCGCCGCTCACGCGCCGCGTGGCCAACTCCGTCCGCGTGAACGCGAAGTCGCTCTCCTGGGAGCGGATGAGGGCGTCCGCTCCGATCGCGAGCACCGTGAAGACCAGTGCGGCGACCACCACGGTGATCAGCGTGTCCCGTCCGCGGATGGTGCGCGGCCGCGGTAGTCGATGCCGTACCACCGGCCTCATCTCCTGTTTCCGCGCCGTTCCACGAGTCGCTTCCGATCACGCGGAGGCGTCCCGGCACGGTGTTCCGTTCTGGCGGCCCACCTCTTTCGTGACCGTCACGGGCGGCCGGACTCTCGCGTTGGCGAACCTTTTGCCGAGCCGACCCGGAATGCATGCGGTGAACGGGGATCGGCCGGCGGCGCGGGACGGTGCCGCCGTCCGGAGGGACGGGTCAGGGCGCGGCGGTGCGGCCGGCCCGGGCGAGGACGGCGGGCGACAGCCACCGGCGCAGGAAGGGGCGCGGATCGGTCCCGGTGGCCTCGGGCACCGAGAGGTAGGAGTAGAGCAGCCGCATGAAGAACTCGGAGAGGCCGGTGAGCTCCTCGTCGTCGTAGCCGAGGGCCGCCCAGTCGATGTCGAGCCGGGACAGGAAGACCTTCATCTCGTCGAGGGCGCCGGCGGAGAGGATGTCGGGACCAAAGCTGGTGGCGCGCCCGGTCGCGAAGATCATGCCGACGTGCGGGTCGCGGGGCAGCAGCTCCACGGCCCGGGCGAAGACCTCGACGAGGATCTCGGCGGGGTCGGTCAGCGGCCCGATCTCGGCCGCGATCCGCGCCTCGAACTCGGCGGCCGCGGCGAACCCCGCCGCCTTCATCAGCTCGTCGATGTTGCGGTAGTACCGGTACACCGTCGCGCGGGTGACGCCGAGCTCCTCGGCGACCTGCGTGAACCCGGTCTTGCGCGCGCCGTGGCGGTCCACGCACCGGATCAGCGCCTCGATGATCCGCCGCCGGGCCTCGTCGTCGTCGCGGGGAGGGTCGCCTCGCCACCCGTGCGTGCGCATCAGTGCCTTTCACAGCGGACGCTCCCATAGGAGCCGTAAGGAAGCCGACGTCCGGCCGGGGGCGGCGTCGCGGGGCACCGGCCGGCCGCGCGATCAGTGCGACGGCCGCGCCGAGGGGACAGCGCCCGGCGACCCGGAGGAGCCGGTCCCGCCGGAGAGCGGCTTGCCGTTCTCGTCGGTGGCGGACTCCACACCCTGGCTCAGCAGCGTGATGTTACCAGCCAGCCATTTCCCGGAGACGAGCTTCATGCTGAGGGCGACGGTGGCCCCGCTGTTGGCCCGCACGGACTTGCCCGTCGTCACCTTGGTGTTGATGACCACCATGACGTTGGCGGCGCCGTGCTTGACGGCGCCGGGGTAGACGCCGGTGACGGTGGCGCGCGAGCTGACCTTGTTGGTGGTGAAGTAGCTGGTCAGGGTGTCGGCGGTCGGGCGGATGGCGTCGGCGGCGGCCTTGGTGAGCAACGGGTACTTCGCGGCGAACGACCGGGCCATGTGCTGGTAGTCCCAGTTGAAGAAGACGTCGGCGACCTTCCGTGCGCTGGCCGCCAGGTCGCGCTGCCGCCGGGCGTCGGCGGACAGGTCGCCTTTCTGCTGCCAGACGACGCAGAGGAGGGCGCTCACCGCGACCAGCGCGAGGGCGGGGACGATCGTCAGGACGCGCATCGCGATGGTCCTGCGGCGGCTTCTCCCGCCGAACGGTCCCCTCGCGAGGGACGCGGCCCATACCTTCGGCGGCACGTCGGGGATCCGGCCCGCCGGGGCGGTCGCGGCCTTGCGCGTGAAGCGGCGCGGCGGCGGTTTCTCCGCGGGCGCTTCTTCGGCGTCGTCGGTCGGCTCGTCCGCCGCTGCTTTGGTCGTCCGTTCATCTCCGGGATCGGCGGCGGCGCTCTTCTTCCTGACGACGACGTAGACCCGCTCGTATTCCTCGCCGTCTTCCAGAAGATCCTCGTCTTCCAGAAGGTCCTCGTCGACCGTGCCGGGGGCCGGGGCCTTGGTCTTCATCGGCTTCTCCTTCTCCAGATCGGACGCCAGGCCAGTCCGAGCATGCTCATGAGGACGCGCAGCAGGACCAGGCCCGCCACGACGGGCGGCACGTAGACCAGCCACACCGGCGGCCCGTGGTGCTCGGTGTTCGCGGCGTTGCGGGCGGCCACCGCGCCCGGTGCGGTCGGTGTGCTCGCGGCCGTCCCGGCACCGCTCGCGCCGGTCGTCTCCGCCTTCTTCAGCGGAGGGCTCTGCTGGGCGGGCAGGTCCACGCCGGGGCAGGACGGGATGCGCGGGATCGACGGCAGCGGGGTGAGGTTGCGGTACTCGACGGCGCCCTTCTCCGGCGTCAGCGTGAGAATGAACTTGATGTTGAGGTTGGGCAGGCCGTTGACGAAGGTGATGACGCCCCGCATCGCGGACGCCAGCTGGGGCGACCACTGCAGCCCCCGGGAGAGGGCGGACACGTTGCCGGGCGACAGCAGCACCGGCAGGGCGTCGTTCAGCGCGCCGAGCATGCACTGCGCGGCCGGCCGGGACTCGCGCAGCACCTTGGCCGTCCGCGTCAGCAGGTCGGGGGTGGTCTCGCGGATCCGGACGAGCGAGTCGTTCACGTCGGCGAGCGAGGAGGTGAGGTCGGCGGTGGCGCTGATCCCGGCGGCGAGGTCGGCGCGCTTCCCGGCGAGCACGCCGGTCAGCGAGCCCAGGTCGGTGATCAGGCTGTCGAGGGTGGCGGTGTTGCCGGCGAAGGTGCGGGCGAGCTGCGAGGCGCCGTCGACGGTGAGCCGGAGGGTGTCCCCGCGCCCGTCCAGGCCCTGCGCCAGTTCCCGCGTGACGATCCTGAGGTTGGCCGGGTGGAGGCCGTTGACGGCCTTGGTCACCGACGCGAACAGGTCGCCGTAGCTCTCGCTGACGCTCGTCCTGGACAGCGGGATGACGTCGCCGGGACGCATCGGGGGCGCGCCCGCCCGGCCGGCCGCCGGCTCCAGGTCCACGTACGGTTCGCCGATCGCGGACTTGAGGGCGGCCGTGGCGGTGACACCCTGCGGGACGCGCTCCCCCTTGTCTATGGCGAGGCGGACGACGACCTTCCCGCCGTCCAGCCGCACGGAGTGGATCTTGCCGATGGCGACGCCGAGGTAGGTCACGTCGAAGCCGGGCTGCAGGCCCCGCGAGTCGGAGAACTGCGCGCTGAGCCGGTACGGGCGGGAGAACGGGTCGAAGCCGAGGACGTTGCGCACCGCCCACACCGTCAGGATGAGGCCGAGCAGCGCGAACACCGCCAGGTTGACGCGGATCCGGCGGGTCACCGCTGCGGTCCCAGCAGCCGGACGAGGTCGGCCAGCGACGACGGCGTCCGGCCGGCGCCCCGGGTGGCCGAGCCGTTGAAGTCCATCACCGGATAGGTGAGGAGCTGCCCGTTGTAGACCTGCCGGGGCATGCGCGTGACGAACTCCTGGAGGCGGTTGATGAGCGTGCCGAGCTTGGTCTTGTCGGAGGCGAGCACCTGGAGGGTGGGGCCCATCTGCTCGATCAGCCGGCGGAGCTGGTCGGTGTGGCCGATGAGGACGGTGTCGTTGACGGTCCGGGCGAGGTCGGACAGCCCGTGCACGGCGGTGAGGATCCTCTGCCGGTCGTCGGCGAGCAGCTTCGTGGCGTCGGCGACCCGTCCGGGCAGGCTCTTCAGGGAGCCCTCGTGAGCGGCGAGCTTCCTGCCGAGGTCCGCGAGATCGTCGACGGCCTGTCCGAGTTGCTCGCGGCGGGCGCCGAAGGTCGTCAGCAGCGTGTCGGCGTTGGCGATCATGGCGTTGAGCTGCGGGCCGCGGCCGGCGAAGGCGGTGCTCGCGGTGCGCAGCAGCCCGGGGGCGTCGCCGTCGGCCAGGGCGCCGACGAGCGGGGCCGCCTTGCCGACGATGTCCTCGAAGCCGGGGCTGGTGGTGGTCTGGGCGAGGCGGGCGTGGTCGGCGAGGAAGGGCCCCTGGTTCAGCGCCCGGCCCGGCGGCGGCTGGAGCCGCACGTAGTTCTCGCCGAGCAGCGAGGTCGTGGTGACCTTGGCGGTCGTCCCGGCGGGGATGTGCACGCCCTTCCTGATCGACATGGTGACCCGGGAGCGGTAGCCGGTCCCGGCGTCCACCAGCGTGATCTTCGTGACGGAGCCGACGGCGACGTCGGCGACCTTGACGCTGTGCCCGGCGACGAGGTTCTGCACGTCGGTGAAGTCGGCGGTGAGGGTGAGCGGCCCCTTCGGCGCGTGCAGGGTCTGGACCGAGCAGCCGGACAGCGCCGCGCAGCCGGCCAGCACCGAGCAGAGCACGAGCGTCCCGGTGCGCAGGAGGGTTCGTCGCACGGTGGCTCCTACTGGCAGTTGGAGTAGGGGGGCGGGAGCGGGCACGGCACGTTCTCGTCGATCGTGGGCTCCTTGAGGATCGCGGCCAGGTAGGAGCGCGCGAAGTTGTCGAGGGTGACCCGCAGGACGATCGCGTGGTTCTCCGGCTCGTAGGCGTTGACGAACTGGAAGCCGATGTTCGGCAGCGCCTGCAGCACCCCGCCGAGCGTGTCGGCGCTGCCCTTGAGGGTGAGGCTGACCTGCGCGGTCTTCCGCAGGTCGGCGGGCAGGGTGTCCTGGTGCATCTTGATCAGCACGTCGCCGCGCTCGGCGAGGTCGGCGATCGCCTCGACCAGCGTCCGGATGCTCGCCCGCTCGTCCGCCAGCATCGTGGACGCCTTGGAGAAGTCGCTGACGAGCCTGCCGAGCGTCTTCTCCCGGCCGCGGACGATCCCGGCGAGCCGGTCGAGGTTCCGCGCGACCTTGAGGAGCTGCTCGTCCTGCCCGGCGAGGCTGTTCACCAGCTGCCCGGCCTGCTGGAACGCCTGGTTGAAGGCGGCGCCGTTGCCATCGAGGGTGCCGGCGGCGTTGCCCAGCGCGGTGTCGGCCTTGGCGGGGTCGACGTTGTCGAGGAGCCGGCCGAACGACTTGAGGGCGTCGTTGACCTCGACCGGGACCTGCGTCCGGTCGGTCCGCAGGACGGCGCCGTCGCGCATCCGGGGCAGGCCGCGGTGCCAGGCGGGGCTGAACGTCAGCGTGCGCTCGCCGATGAGGCTGAGCGGCACGATGGCGGCGGTGGCCGTCGCGGGCAGCGGCACGTCGCCGTCGATCGAGGCGACGACGCGGACCTGCCCGTTCAGCGGGGTGACCGAGTCGACCTTCCCCACGTTGACGCCCATGACCTGCACCCGGGAGCCGGGGTAGAAGGAGACGGCCCGGGTGAAGTAGGCGGTGACGTGGTAGGACGGCGTGGACGACAGCGGGCTCGTCAGCACCGAGCAGCCGCCGAGGGCGGCGCCGAGCGCGGCGGCCAGGGCGGCGGCGAGCGGACGGGGCGGCGGTCGCATCCTCATCCTCCGACCTGTCCCGTCGGGACGAGCGGGTAGTTGGGCGGGTTGAAGTTCGGCTGGGGGCCGACCACGCCGGGCTGGACCGGGCCGAACCCGACGAATCCGCCCTCCATCCACCGGCCGGCGCGGCTGCCGGCGGTGCCGAGCCCGTAGAACGCGGGCCCGAACCAGGCGAGCGCGACGTTCATGGACGGCAGGTTGTCGCCGGCCATCGTCTGCGCGGCGAGGTGGAAGTCGTTGAGCACCGTGTTCAGCTGCTTCTGGTGCGTGGCGAGGGTGTCGTCGAGGGTCTTGACGACCCGGCTGCCGCTGCCGAGCGCTGCGGCGAGGTCGTCGCGCCGCTCGGCCAGTTCCTTCAGGAGCGCGTCGCCGTAGTCGAGCAACTGGGTGAGCTGCCGGTCCTTGGACGCCAGCGCGCCGCTCAGCTTGCCGCTATTGGCGATGATGGCGGCGACCTGCGGGAAGGAGTCGTTCAGCGCGGCGCTGACCTTCCTCAGGTCGGCGAGCATCTTCGCGGTCTCCTGCCGGGAGGGCAGCTTCACCTTGGCGGCCTCGCTGAGCAGCCGGTCGACCGACCGCGCGTCCAGTTTCCCGGCGATGGTCGACGCGGAGCCGAGCGTGTTGCTCAGTGTGTAAGGGATGCTGGTGCGGTCCAGCGGGATGCGGCGCCGGCCGTCGGGCAGCGTCTTCAGGTAGGGCCGGGCGACCGGTCCCGACAGCCGCACGTACTGGCCGCCGAGCAGGTTCGACAGCCGGATGTCGGCGTGCATCCGCGGCCCCAGCCTGATCCCGGAGTCGACCTTCCAGGTGACGACGACGTGGCCGTCGCGGAAGTCGGGGCGGATGCCGGTGACCTTGCCGACCTTGACGCCGGCGAGCTGGACCTCGGCGCCCTTCTGCAGGCCGCCGGTGCCGGCGAAGACGCCGCTGACGGTGTAGCCGCCCTGGAACAGGCCGAGGGTGCCGTAGGCGTAGGCCGCGATCACCAGTGCGGCCAGCGCCGGGATCGTGACCGCGGCGATCGCCACCGGGCTGCGGTCCCGGAACGACCGCGTGAACGCGTCCTTCGCCCGGCTTCTCCCGCCATCCGCGCGCGCCATCATCCGCCCCCGTTCTGGCCGCCGAGGAACGCCAGCTTGACCATCGCCTGGAAGACCCGCTGCTGGGCCGGGGTGAGCTTCGCCTTGTCGCCGGTCACCGCCGCGCCGCCCGCGGAGCCCCCGCCGGAGCCCTTGCCGGAACCGCCGCCCGGGCCGGCGGCGGGCGGGGGCGGCAGGTTCTCCGGGAACGGGCAGGTGTCGGTGTAGACGACGTTCATGCAGAGGGCGTTGCCGCGCAGGAACTTGCCGCCGTCCATGAGGGTGAGCAGCGCCTGCAGCGCCGCCGGCAGGCTCTTGACCATCTTGTCGAGGTCGCGGATCCGGCGGTGCGCGATCTCCATCAGGTCGGTGGTGCCCTGCACCAGCCGGCCGAGCTGCGGTGCCGAACCGCCGAGCACCTTGTCCAGGTTGGTCGCGACGTCGCCGAGGCGGGTGCTGGCGGTGCCGATGGCGCCGCGGTCCTGGGCGAAGGCCCGGGTGAGGTCGGTCAGGTTGGTGATGGTCTCGGTGATCTGCCGGTCGCGGGCCGCCAGCGCGTCGGTGACCGTCCTGTAGTCGCCGATCATCTGCCGGATCGTGTCGCTGCGCGACCCCAGCGTGCGCAGGAGCGCGGCCAGGTTCGCCGACATCCGGTCGATCCTGTCCTGGTTGCCGTCCAGCGCGGTCGCGAACGACTGCAGGATCTTGTTGATCTCGTCCGGGTCGATCCCGCCGACCAGCGGGCCCAGGTCGTTGATGAGGGCGCCGAGGTCGGCGGCCGACCTGGTCCGGGTGAGCCGCTGGCCGTCCTTGAGCATGGTGCGGCTGGAGCCGGTCTCCAGGTAGATCTCGCGCTTGCCGATGAGGTCCTTCCACCGGATGACGGCCGAGGAGTCGGCGGGGATGTGCAGCGACGGGCGGATCTTCATCCCGACCACGGCGCGGCCGTCGACCACCTTCACGGAGGTGACCCGGCCGACCGGGGTGCCGGCCACCTTCACCTGGTCGCCCGACCGCAGGCCGCTGACGTCGTCGAACGTCGCCCGCAGATGCAGGCCGGACCCGAAGTCCGCGCCGACGATCCGGAACGCCATGTAGACGGTCAGCAGGGTCGTGACGACGCCGAACACCACGAACCTGCGCGCCGAGCGCATGTCCAGGCCCTGCTTGCGCGGCCGGAGCCGGCGCCGGGCCGCCATCACCTGCCTCCCTTCGCGGGAGGGTTCGGCTTGTCCGGCACCGCGGGCTCGATCGGACCGCAGATCCCCGGCAGCGAGTCGCACAGCGCGGTGCTCGGGTCGATGTGGATGGTGACCCGCGAGAGCAGGGTCCCGTGCGGCCCGGGGATGTTGGCGATGCCGGTGAGCTGCGTCAGGATGAGCCCGCTGCTGCTGATGAGGTCGGGGAAGTAGCCGCGGTACCTGGCCAGGACGGCGGCCGCCGGCGTGACCGCGTCGATGACGCGGCCGGCGGCCCTGGGGTTCGGGGCGAGGATCCCGTTCAGGGTGCGGGCCGACTCGTCGAGCCCGGCGAGCAGCCTGCCGAACTGCCCGGGGTCCCCGGTGACGGCCGGCGCGACCACGTTCAGGTCGTCGGCGATCCGGCCGATGTCGTCGCCGTGCCGGGCGGCCGTGCCGGCCAGCGCGCCGCCGTTCCCGATGAGCCCGCCGAGGTCGCCGCTGCGCCGCGCCGTCGCGCCGAGCAGTTTCGAGGAGTCGTCGACCAGGCCCGCGAGCTCGGCGCCCCGGCCGTCCAGGCCGGTGCCCAGGGCCCGCATGATGGTGGCGACGTCGTCCGGGCCGATCGCGTCGAGCAGGTCCACGGTCGGCGCCGCGACGTCGGTGAGGTCCTGGGGGTCGCTGGTCCTGGCGATGGTGCCGCCGTCGCGCAGGTACGGGCCGGCTGACTCGTCCCGGCCCGGCCGCAGGTCGACGTACTTGGGGCCGAACGCCGACAGCGGCGAGATCGCCGCCTCGGAGCCGACGGGCGCGCGCACGCCGTGGTCCAGGCGGATCCGCACCAGCGCCTTCCCCTCAGGGGTGAGGCGGACGGAGGCGACCTGGCCGACCTTGACGCCGCGGATCTTGACGTCCGAGCGGTCGTCCAGCCCCTCCCCCGCCCGCCCGAAGGTCGCCCGCAGGTAGGTCGAACCCGGGTGGGTGTCGCGCGCGGCCAGGTAGGACCCGAGCCCGGCGGCGGCGAGCAGGGCCGCCCCGAGGGCGCCGAACCGGCGGCGGGAGCGCGGTGTGAGGTCGACGGTCCTCATCCGGTCAGGCTCACTGTTCCGCCGTTGCCCCAGAAGATGTAGGACAGCAGCAGGTTGACCATGACGATCGTCACCATGGACTCGCGGATCGCCTGCCCGGTCGCCAGGCCCACCCCGACCGGCCCGCCGGAGGCGTTGTAGCCGCGGTAGCAGTGGACGAGCACGATGATCACCGTGAACACCACCACCTTCACCACGCTGTAGAAGACGTCGATCGGCGGCAGGTACAGGTGGAAGTAGTAGTCGTAGATCCCGGGCGAGATGCCGAAGAAGTCGATGGAGATGATCCGGGTGGCGAAGAAGCTGGCGAACAGCGCCAGCAGGTACAGCGGGACGAGCGTGATCAGCGCGGCGGCCAGCCGGGTGCACACCAGGTAGGCGAGCGCGTTGATGCCCATGACCTCCAGGGCGTCGATCTCCTCGGAGATCCGCATCGCGCCGAGCTCGGCGGTGAACGACCCGCCGAGCTGGAACACCATCGCCACCCCCGCGATGATCGGCGTCACCTCGCGCACGTTGGCGTAGCTGGCGATGATCCCGGCGAGCGACTGCACGCCGACCCGCTGCAGCCCGGGGATGGCCTGCAGGCCGACGGTGGTGCCGGTGAAGAACGACATGAAGAAGACGACCACGACCATGCCGAGGCCGAGCACCGCCGCGCCGACGCCGGCGCTGATGTCGCTGACCTGCCGGATCACGGCCTTCAGGTGCCTGCCCCGCGCGATGTCGACCACCATGTGGTGCAGCACCATGCCGGAGAAGACCACGAACTCGGTGAACTCGGGGGCGCGGACGGGCCATCGGCGGCGCAGCACCACGGCCGCGCGGTACGGGACGATGGTGTTCATCGGGTCTCCGTCAGATCCGGGGCGGGAAGAGGCTGTAGGCCAGCGTCGACAGCACGTAGTTCGCCGCGAACACCAGCATCGCGGCGACGACGGCCGACTGGTTGACCGCGCGCCCGACGCCGCTGGCGCCGTACCGGCAGGTCATGCCCTTCCAGCAGGCCACGGCGGCGGCGATGAAGCCGAACACCCACGCCTTGAACAGGGTGATCAGCAGGTCGGAGAGCTGCAGGAGCGACGTCGCCCCGTCGAAGTAGGACCCGGGCGTGACCCCTTCCCGGATGACGTTGAAGAAGAAGCCCCCGGCGATGCCCGCCAGGATGATCAGCGAGCAGAGCATGACGCCGACCGTGCTGGCCGCCCAGAGCCGGGGCGTGACCAGCCGGTGCACCGGGTTGATGCCCATGACCTCCATGGCGTCCAGCTCGTCGCGGATCCGCCGCGAGCCGATGTCGGAGGTGATGGCCGAGCCGCCGGCCCCGGAGATGAGCAGGGCCGCCGCCATCGGCGCCACCTGCGTCACCAGGGCCTGCACCACGGTCGCGCCGGTGCCCGACTCGGCGCCGATCTGCCGGACGATCTGCCCGACCTGCAGCGCGATCGTGCCGCCGAGGGGCAGCGCGATCAGCATCACCGGCAGGGTCGTGACCCGGGCGATGAACCAGCACTGCTCGATCCACTCGACCCACCAGCGGCGCACGTCCCAGGTCTTGCGGAAGCCCTCGAGCGTGATCGCGAACAGCAGGCCGGCCTGCTCCAGCCAGCCGACCAGCAGCCGGCGCGGCGCCCCGGCCCAGGAGAGGCGCGGGGCGCGCGGGCGGTGTCCCGCGGCCGCGCTCATGGACGTGTTCCCTGCCGTTCGCGCATCCTCTGCTCCCCCTCGCCGGACGACGGCCCGTAGCTGTGAGAACTATCGATGTCGATGTGGAGAGTCCAGTTCTTGATTGCGAGAACGTGAAGTGACGATTTTTAGTCTGTGACTCTCGTTTCAGGCGAATGACAGTACATCCTCGCCCTCGCAGTACTGTCAAGTGGCTGTACGGAAAAGGACGCGGACGGTGCGTGACCGGAACCGCCCGCCTGTCGCGGGAGGCGAGACGCACTACTTCCGCACGATGGTCGGTCACCCGGCGCGGGGCTTCAGCGCAGGACGAGCGGCAGCGTCTCCCATCCCCGGACGGTCGAGGTCTGCGCGAGCTTGGCGCCGTCCCAGTCCACCTCCCAGCTGGGGAAGCGGCGTAGAAGCTCCTCCAGGGCCACCCGGCCTTCCAGCCGGGCGAGCGCGGCACCGAGGCAGTAGTGCGCGCCGACGCCGAACGCCAGATGCTGGCCGATCTTGCGGTGGACGTCGAAGCGGTCCGGGTCGGGGTAGCGCCGTTCGTCGCGGTTGGCGGCGGCGAGGACGAGCATGAGGGCGCTGCCCTCCGGCACCGTCCGCCCGTGGAACTCCACGTCCCTGGTCACGTACCGCGCCGCGTACGGCCCGGGCGACTCGTAGCGCAGCACCTCCTCCACCGCGTTGGTGATCAGCGACGGGTCGTCGACGAGCTCCCGGCGCTGGTCGGGATGCTCGGCGAGGACCGACGCGATCCAGCCGATCAGCCGTCCCGTGGTCTCGTTGCCGGCGCCCGCGACGACCGTGCAGTACGTGAGCACCTCGTCGCGCGTGAGGGTGCGCCGCTCGCCGTCCTCGTCCTCGAACTCGGTGGTCATCAGCGACGTCATCAGGTCGTCGGAGGGGTTCTCGCGCCGCCAGTCGATGTAGTCGCCGAACATCTCGTTGCTGAGGACGGCGCCCCCGCGCAGGTCCATCTGCCCGCCGGCCTCGGTGCGCAGGCTCTCGTCGGCGGACTCGCGCAGCGCGGAGAGGTCGGCGTCCGGGATCCCGAACAGCATGCCGATGACCCGCATGGGCATGTCGGTGGCGACGGCCTCGATGAGGTCGAACCGGTCCAGCCCCACCAGCGGGTCGAGGGTGCGCACGCAGAACTCGCGCACCCGCGGCTCCAACTCCGCGATGCGGCGCGGGGTGAAGACGCGGACCAGCAGCCTGCGGTGGATGTCGTGGATCTCGGGGTCCTCGAAGATGAGGGTGCCGGGCGGCATCACGATGCCCGACTTGACGAACTCGAGGATGTTGCCGCGCGCCGAGGAGAACGCCCGCCAGTCCGGCAGGCTCCGCTCCACGTCCTCGTAGCGGCCCACGGCGTAGAAGTCGTGCTTGTCGTTGTAGTAGAGCGGCGCCTCGTCCCTGAGCCGGCGGTACGTCGGGTAGGGGTCCGCGGTGAACCGCGGGTCGTAGGGGTCCCAGTAGAAGGCGTCGCCGGGGTCCGCGCCGGAGGTGCTCATGTCGTCGGTGCCCATCCGTTCCCTCCCGGTCACTTGAGCATCGAGCCCGCGTCGATGGGAAGCGGGACGCCGGTGATGTAGCGGCTCTCGTCCGAGACGAGGAAGAGGACGGCGTTGGCGATGTCCTCGGCCTCGACCCAGGGCACCGGCAGCGCGTTCATCATCTGCGAGATCGGCACCATGTCCTCCTGGGTCGGGTTCTCCAGGTCGGGGCGGAACATCCGGTAGGTGAGGTCGTTCAGCAGCATCGGCGTGCCCACCTGCGTCGGGTGGACGGAGTTGACGCGGATGCTGTGCTGCGCGAGTTCCACGGCCATCGACCGCATCAGCCCGACCACGCCGTGCTTGCCGGCGACGTAGTTGGCGATGTTCGGGTGCGCCTTGAGGCCGCCGACGGAGCTGGTCAGCACGATGGAGCCGCCGCGCCCCCCGGCGATGATGTGCGGGATGGCGGCCTTGCCGGTGTGGAAGACGCCGGTCAGGTTGACGTCGATCGAGTCGCGCCACAGCTTCTCGTCGAGGTCCTGGACGGGGGCGCCGTCGGCGGCGAGCCCGGCGTTGGCCACGACGATGTCGAGCCGGCCGAGCTGGGTGACGCCGTCGTCGACGGCCGCCTTCAGCGCGTCGTAGTCGCGCACGTCGGCCTGGGCGGCGATGATGCGCCGGCCCGTGGCCTTCACCTGCGCGACGGTCTCGTCCAGGTCCTCGGGCGTGGACATGGGGATGGGCACGGTGTCGAGCTGCCTGCAGATGTCGACCGCGATGATGTCCGCGCCCTCCTGCGCGAGGCGCACGGCGTGGGCGCGCCCCTGGCCGCGCGCGGCTCCCGTGATGAACGCGACCTTGCCTTCGACTCGTCCGGGCATCGCTTCCTCTTCTCTCGGTGGGGCGGGCTACGGGCGCTCGGCCCGCCGCCTGCGGCGGACGGCTAGGAGCACCATGAGCAGGGCCAGGGCGGCCGCGGCGGGCCCGGCGACGCGGGCCGCGCCGGGACCGGCCGTGCGGAGCAGGTCCACTGGAG
>NZ_JBEYYT010000010.1:0-60864 GCF_040645715.1 Spirillospora sp. NPDC046719
CGCCCGTCACGTCGGCGACCGGCAGCGGGAACGGCGCGGGCGGGTCGACCAGCTGGCCGGGGACGCCGTCCGAGCCGGCGACCAGCCGGGACCGCAGCACCTCGTGCCGCCGGACCAGCGCGGTCAGCGCGGCCTCCAGCGCCCGGACGTCCAGCTCGCCGCCGAGCGGGATCGGCATCCGCACGTTGTACTCCACCGACCCCGGCTCGACCTGGTCCATGAACCAGAGCCGCTGCTGGGCGAACGAGAGGGGCAGCGGCCCGGTCCGGGGCACCGGGACCACCGGCGGGGCCGCCGCGCCGGCGGCGGTCTGCTCGATCACCGCGGCCAGGTCCCGCAGCCTCGGCTGGTCGAACAGCGCCGCGAGCGGGATCTCCACCCCGAACACTTCGCGCACCCGCGAGGCCACCCGGGTGGCCAGGAGGGAATGGCCGCCCAGCTCGAAGAAGTGGTCGTCCGCGCCGACGCGTTCGGTGCCCAGCACCTGGGCCCAGATCCCGGCCAGCAGTTCCTGGGCGGGTGTCGACGGGGCCACGAACACCCCGAGGTCCACCCGGTCCGACTCGGGAACGGGCAGCGCCGACCGGTCCAGCTTCCCGTTCGGCGTCAGCGGGAGCGAGGCCAGCTCGACGAAGACCGATGGGACCATGAACTCCGGCAGCCGCCGCCCGGCGAACTCCCTCGCCTGCGCCAGGACGGCCGCCCGGCTGCCCAGCGGCCGGCTGGCATAGGTCGCGAGCGCCGGGGAGCCGTCCGCCGCCGGAAGGTAGCAGGGTGCCGCCCGGCCCGCGCCCGGACCGGTGAACACCACGTCGAAGCGGCCGTCGTCGGCGCCGGACGACCAGGTGACCGCCACCTGGTAGCCGGCCTCGGCTCCCAGCGCGTAGAAGTCCTCGGGGTCGGCGCCCGGCACCGCCTCCTCGGCCTCCCCGCCGTCCAGGGCGCGGACGGCGGCGAGGTCGGCGGCGAGCCGGTCGTTCGGTACTCCGCTGATCCGCAGGAACCGCGGGTGCTGGCGGGCCAGATAGTCTCCGACCGCGGCCGGGGCCGCCAGCAGGTTCCACGGCAGGCACGGCACCTCGGGCTCCGCCCCGTCGGGCGCTGGGCCGCCGGTCTCGAGCGCGGGCGCCTGCTTGGTGAGGACCACGTCGTACCGGTAGCGGCTCAGCTCGTTGCGGAACCGCCCGCGTTTCAGCAGGACGTCGATCCGGTCGATGCCGGGCAGCCCGCGCGCGGCCGCGGCGAAGAACTCCGGGTCGACGAGCAGTTCCTTCTCCCGGGCGATGCTCCGCTCGGCCGCGGCGCGGACCACCACGGGGTCGTCGCCGCGGCCGCGCTCGATCGCCGTGTGGAACAGCCGCAGCAGGCGGAGGTTGCGGACGTCGCCGAGGAAGACCGTCCCGCCCGGCCGCAGCAGCCCCAGGGCCTTGCCGAGCACCTCGGTCAGGTACTCGGCGCTCGGGAAGTACTGCACGACCGAGTTGACGACGATCGTGTCGAAGTAGCCGGCCGGCAGGCCGCCGACGTCGTGCGCGGCCTGGGCGCGCAACTCCACCCGCCCCGCGAGCCGCGGGTCGGCCTCGACGTTCGCGCGCAGCAGGTCGATGGCCTCGGCGGAGAAGTCCGTCCCCCAGTACGTCTCGCACCGCGGCGCCAGCCGGGCCAGGATCAGCCCGCTGCCCGCACCGATCTCCAGCACCCGCCGCGGGCCGAGCGACAGGATCCGGTCCACCGCCGCCTCGCGCCACTCCGCCATCTCCTCGACCGGGATGGCCGCGCCGTCATAGGAGCTGTTCCAGCCGGTGAAGTCCTCGCCGAACTCCTGGTCCTTGGTGCCGGCGTACAGGTCGTCGTAGATCTGCCGCCACTCACCGACCTGCCGGCCCTCCGCGAACCTGTCCCGGTCCTCGTCCGCCTCGGCGGCGCCCGGCACCAGGTACGCCACCAGCCGCCGGTCGCCCGGCCGGTCCTCCCGGGCGACGACGACCGCCCGCGCCACTCCCGGGCACTCCGCGAGGACCGCTTCGACCTCGGCCGGCTCGATCCGGAACCCGCGCACCTTGAGCTGCTCGTCGGCGCGGCCGACGAACTCCAGCACCCCGTCGGCGCGCCAGCGCACCAGGTCACCGGTCTGGTACATGCGTGCCCCGCCGCCGGTGAACGGGTCGGCGACGAACCGCCCGGCGGTCAGCGCCGGGCGGCCGCCGTACCCGCGGGCCAGCCCGTCGCCGGCGATGTACAGCTCGCCCGCCACCCCGGCCGGGACCGGGTTCAGGGAGCCGTCCAGCACGAACAGCCGGGCGTTCCACACCGGCCGCCCGATCGGCGGTGCGCCGCCGTCGGGTTCGAGCGGATCGCTGATCGTGCCGCAGACCGTGACCTCGGTCGGCCCGTACGCGTTGACCATCCGGCGGCCGGGCGCCCACCGCGCCACGGCCTCCGCCGGGCACGCCTCGCCGCCCACGATCAGGGTGCGGAAGATGGTCGGGGACACCACCGGCACCCCCGCCAGCGCGGCCGGCGGGATCAGCGCGAGGCTCACCCCCCGCTCCTCCAGCGTCCTGGCCAGGACCTCGCCGATCAGGCGCACGCCCGGGGCGAGCACCAGCGTGCCGCCGGACAGCAGCGCCATGCAGAGCTCCCAGAACGCGGCGTCGAAGCTCAGCGAGGCCAGTTGGAGGACCCGGTCGCGCCCGTCGAGCCCGAGCCGTTCCTCGCTCACCCCCGCCAGGCCGGCGATCCCGGTGTGCGTCACCACCACGGCCTTCGGCAGCCCGGTGGACCCGGACGTGTAGATCAGGTAGGCGGGCGACGCGGGCAGCAGCGGCCCCCGGCGGTCTCCGCGCCCCAGGTCCGTCCCGGCCAGCCCGGCCACCTGCCGGACGACCTCGGGGTCGTCCACCACGATGTGCGCGGTGCCCGCGCCCCCGCCGGCGGCCGCGTCGGGAGCCGTCGCGGCGCCGGTGACGACGAACTTCGGCTTGGCGTCGGCCAGCATGAACGCCACCCGCTCGGCCGGATATCCCGGGTCGACGGGCAGGAAGGCCGCGCCGGCCTTCACGATGGCGAGCACGGCGGTGACCATGTTCACGTCCCGGTCCAGGGCGACCGCGACGACGTCCTCCGGCCCCGCGCCCGCTCGCACCAGGTGGCGCGCGAGCCGGTTCGCGTCCGCGTTCAGCCGGGCGTAGGTCAGCTGGACGTCCCCGCAGGAGACGGCCGTCGCGTCCGGGGTCCTCGCCACCTGCGCCTCGAACAGGTCCGGCAGCGTGGCCGCGGCCACGGGTGCGACGGCCTGGTTCCAGCCGGACACGAGCTGCGCGCGCTCGCCGGCGGCCAGGACCTGGATCTGGTGGACCCGCGTGTCCGGACGGGCCGCCACCGCTTCGAGGACCCGCATCAGGCGCCCCGCGACGGCCTGGACCGTCGGCTCGTCGAACAGGTCGCACGCGTACTGCAGATGGCCCGCGAGTCCCGCGGGCCTGCCCGCGTCGTCGAACTCCTCCGCGAGGAACAGCGTCAGGTCGAACTTCGCGGACCCGACCCCGGCCGGGTACGGCTCGGTGTCCAGCCCGGCGAACCCCTGCTCCGCCCCGGTCGGCGGGACGTTGCGGAACGCCAGCATCACCTGGATCAGCGGGATCCGCGACAGGTACCGGGCCGGGTTCAGCACCTCGACCAGGTACTCGAACGGGATGTCCTGGTGGGCGAACGCGCCCAGGTTCACCTCGCGGACGCGGGCCAGCAGCTCGCCGAACTCCGGGTCCCCGGACGTGTCGGCGCGCAGCACCAGCGTGTTGACGAAGAACCCGACCAGGTCGTCCAGCGACTCGTCGGTGCGGCCCGCGATCGGCGAGCCCACCGGCACGTCCGTGCCCGCGCCGAGCCGGGTGAGCAGCGCCGCCAGACCGGCCTGCACCACCATGAACATCGTGACCCCGTGGGTCCGCGCCAGCTCCGCGAGCGTGGCGTGCAGGCGCGCGCCGCCCCGTACCGGCACCGCCGCGCCCCGGTGCGACGCGATCTGGGGATGCGGCCGGTCGGCCGGCAGGTCGATCTGTTCCGGCAGCCCCGCCAGCGAGGTCATCCAGTACGACAGTTGGGCGGCCGCCGCCGATTCCTGGTCCTCGACGCTCCCCAGCATCTCCCGCTGCCACAGCGTGTAGTCGGCGTACTGCACCGGCAACGGCGCCCACTCCGGCTCCCGCCCGTCGCGCCGCGCGGCGTAGGCCATCGACAGGTCGCGCCCCAGCGGACCCATCGACCAGCCGTCGGACGCGATGTGATGGACGACGAGCACCAGCACGTGCTCGCGCGGGCTCACCGCGAGCAGCACCGCCCGCACGGGCGGCTCGACCGAGAGGTCGAACCGGTACCGGCTGACCTCGGCGACGGCGGCGGGCAGCTCCTCCGGGCTCACCCGCCGCACGGACAGCAGGTCCGCCGCGGCTTCGGGAGGAAGCACCCGCTGCCAGGCGACTCCGTCGTCCACCGGGAAGGTGGTCCGCAGGCTCTCGTGCCGGACGACCAGGTCCGCGAGCGCCGCGGCGAGCGCCGCCCGGTCCAGTTCGCCGGACAGCCGCATCGCCACCGGCACGTTGTAGGTCTCGCTCGGCCCCTCGAGCTGCGCCAGGAACCAGAGCCGCTGCTGGGCGAACGACAGCGGCACCCGGTCGGGGCGGCGCCGCGGCCGGAGCGCCGCCCGCGCCGTGCCCGCGCCGTCCAGCTGGAGCGCCAGCCCCGCGGGGGTGGGGCTGTTGAACAGCGTCCGGACGCCGAGCTCCGCCCCGAGGGCCGACCGGATCCTGCTCATCAGCCTCGTCGCGAGCAGCGAGTGGCCGCCGAGCGCGAAGAAGTCGTCGTCGGGCCCGGCCGCCGGAACGCCGAGGACATCGGCGAAGAGGCCGCACAGGATCTCCTCCTGCACGGTCCGCGGCTCCCGCCCGCCGGACGCCGGGGCCTCGGGCGCCGGGAGCGCCGCACGGTCCACCTTTCCGGCCGGCGACAGTGGGAAGGCCGCGAGCCCGGTGTAGACCGAGGGGATCATGTAGTCCGGTAACCGCTCGGCGGCGAAGGCGCGCAGCTCCGCGTCCGGCGGAAGGCCGGCGCCGTCGCCGGCCGGGACCAGCCAGGCCGCGAGCCGCGCCCGAGCGCCCTCGCCGGTGACCGCCACCACCGCGGCCGCCACCGCCGGATGGGCGGCCAGCACCGCCTCCACCTCGCCGGGCTCGACCCGGAACCCGCGGAGTTTCACCTGCTGGTCGATCCGGCCCCAGAATTCCAGCCGCCCGTCGGCGCGCCACCGCACCAGGTCCCCGGTCCGGTAGAGCCGGGACCCGTCGGCGGCGAACGGGTCCGCGACGAACCGCCCCGCCGTCAGCGACGGCCGGTCATGGTAGCCGCGGGCGACCCCGAGCCCGGCGATCAGCAGCTCGCCCTGGCCCCCCACCGGTACCGGGTTCAGCCGCGGGTCCACGACGTACACCCGGGTGTTGTCCACCGGGCCGCCCAGCGTCACGTCCGCCGGGTCGGCGATCCGCGTGCACGTCGACCAGATGGTGGTCTCCGTCGGCCCGTACATGTTCCACAGCTCCGCCGTGCGGTCCAGGATCTGCCCGGCGAGCTCCGCCGGGAGCGCCTCGCCGCCGCACAGCGCGCGCAGGCCGGGCGCGCCGGGCCAGCCGTCGTCGACCAGCATCCGCCAGGTGGCGGGGGTGGCCTGGAGCACCGTGACCGCCCGCCGCCCGATCTCCGCCGCCAGCTCCCCGGGCGCCGCGGCGGCCCGCCTGCTCGCGATCACCAGCCGCGCTCCGGTCAGCAGCGGGAGCCAGATCTCCAGGGCGGCGATGTCGAACCCGGCGGTGGTCACCGCGAGCAGCACGTCGGAGCCGTCCACCCCCGGGCGGCGGCTCATCGAGGCCAGGAAGTTGCGCAGGCTCCGGTGCTCGACCACGACGCCTTTGGGCCGCCCGGTCGACCCCGACGTGTAGATCATGTAGGCGGGCCGCGCGGGCCGCGGCGGGGGCGCGGGCGCGATCGGCGCCGCGGCCACCGCCGCCCGCACCTCGGGATCGTCCAGCCAGACCGGCCGGGTCCCGTCCGGCAGGTCGCCGTCGGCCGGCAGCGCCGCCGCGGCCGCGCGGTCCGCGACCAGCACCGCCGCACGGCTGTCGGCCAGCATGAACGCCAGGCGTTCCGCCGGGTGGTCGGGATCCAGCGGCAGATAGGCGGCGCCGGCCCGCCAGACGGCCAGCATCGCTACCACGAGGTCGATGCCCCGCGGGAGACACAGCGCCACCACGGTGCCCGGCCCGGCGCCCGCCTCGCGCAGGCGCGAGGCGAGCCGGCCGGCCCGTTCGGCCAGCGCCGCGCGGGTCAGCGAGGAGTCCCCGGAGACCACCGCGACCGCGTCCGGGGCCTGCGCCGCGCGCTCCGCGATCGCTTCGGGCGTCCCGACCGGCTCGGGCGCGGCCACCGCGGTGTCGTTCCACTCCCGGACGACCTGCTCCCACTCGCCGGACGACAGCATCGGCAGCCCGCTCGCGCGGGCGCCGGGCGCGCGGCCGACGGCGTCCAGGAGCGCGGTCAGGTGCCGGGTCATCCGCCGCATCCGGGCGGAGTCAAACAGCGCCGTACTGTAATGGAACGACCCGGCGAGGCCGTCGCCGCGCGGGGCCAGCATCACCGACAGGTCGTACTTCACCGGCTGCGGTCCGGCCAGCTCGGCCGATTCGGCCGGTCCGGCCAGCTCGGCCGCCCTGAGCCCGTCGGGTCCTTCGGGTCCTTCGCCTGCCTCGGGGCCGCCCGGTCCCGCGTCGGCCGCCTCGGCCAGGTAGCTGAAGAAGACCTGGAACAGCGGGGTGCGGGACGGGTCGCGCTCGGTGACCAGCTCGTCGACGAGCTTCTCGAACGGCAGGTCCTGGTGGTCGTAGGCGTCCCGGGCCAGCTCCCGCACCCGGCCCAGCAGTTCCCGGAACGACGGGTCCCCGGTCAGGTCGAGGCGCATCACCAGGTTGTTGACGAAGAACCCGATCATCTCTTCGGTGCCGGCCCGGTTGCGGTTGATCAGCGGCGTGCCGACGACGACGTCGTCCTGACCGGTGTAGCGCGCCAGCAGCATCCCGAAGGCGGCCAGCAGCGCCATGAACATGGTGGCGCCGGTCTCGTCCGCGACCTCGCGCAGGGCGGCCGCGGTCTCCGCCCCGACGGTGAACTCCGCGACGGCCCCGTCGGCCGAGCGCACCGGCGGACGCGGCCGGTCCGCGGGCAGCGCGAGCTCCGGCGCTCCGTCCAGCTTCCGCCGCCAGTAGTCGAGCTGCCCGTCCAGCACCTCACCGGAGACCCACTGCCGCTGCCAGAGCGCGAAGTCGGCGTACTGCGCCGGAAGCGGGGGCAGCGGGTCGGGCCGGCCCGTGCGGAAAGCCTGATAGAGCGCCAGCAGCTCGCGGCGGAAGATCCGCCCCGACCACTCGTCGAACACCACGTGGTGCGCGGTCACGATCAGCACGCACTCGGCGTCCCCGATCCAGACCAGGCAGGCGCGCAGCAGCGGCCCCGCCGCCAGGTCGAACGGCGTCAGCCGGGCGGCCGCCATCAGGCGCCGCGCGGTACCGGCCGGGTCCTGCGCCCCGGAGACGTCGACGACCGGGAGCGCCAGTGCCTCCGGCGCGCCGACCACCTGGTGCGCCGTCCCGTCGGACCCGGCCACCAGCCGCGTCCGCAGCACCTCGTGCCGGCGGATGATCGCGCTCAGCGCCCCGCCCAGGGCCCGGACGTCGACCGCGTCGCGCAGCGGCACCGCCATCGGCACGACGTACTCCACCGAGCCCGGCTCCAGCCGGTCCAGAAACCACAGCCGCTGCTGCCCGAACGACAGCGGGAGCGGCCCGTCCGGGCGCGGCTCCCATTCCTGAGGCGAGACCTGCTTCCCTCGCAGCCGTAGCTTCAGCAATTGACGCCGTGCCTCGGAATGCATCAACTGTCCTTCCTTGCCGCGGCTGCGCAGTGGGCCGCTGCGGACCATATCGACGGGCAGCGACGCTCGCTCGCTTGCAGTAGCGAAACCGATTCCGGTCTGTGCAGTATCCGTTCCGGCAGGTCATAGTGCCATGGCGACTATAGTCCAAATGACGTTATATGGAAACGCGCCGGCCGTTTGTCTGCGGCATGGCACACGTTGAACACCTCGGGGCCGGCACACCCGGTATACGCTCGGCCCACCGCACCGCGCCAATCACCGCCGAAGATGCGGACGCCGCCAATATCAGCGCCTTATCCGACAGGCGCCGCCAACAGAAACGAGAAGCGTATGCCCGACGAATTAATGCACATCTCCGAAGGTTACGGCAAGATCGACGGCCGCTGCGCGGACCGGCGCGAGGACATCAAGAAGCGGATCTCGGGGCACCGGCCCGGCGCCCGCCTGCCGAAGGTGACCTACGACGCGGAGGAGAACGCCCTCTGGGAGACGGTGATCAGCCGGCTCCACAAGATCCATCCCACGACCGCCTGCCACCGCTACATCCAGGCGGCGGACCGCCTGGTGCTCCCGCTGGACCGCGTCCCCGACCTGCAGGCCGTCTCCGACGAGCTCCGCGACCACACGGGCTTCCAGCTGCTCCCGGCGGGAGACCTCGTCCCGCCCAAGGACTTCTACTGCGGCTTCACCGACAGCTACTTCTACAGCACCATGTACATGCGCTGTCCCGCGGTGCCGTTCTACAGTCCCGACCCCGACGTCCTGCACGAACTCGTCGGCCATGCCGTCATGCTCACCGACCCCCTCTTCGCCGACCTCTACCGGCTCTTCGGCGAGGCGGTCTCGCGGGCCCGGACCGACGAGCAGATCGATCAGATCAGCAAGGTCTTCTGGTTCACGATGGAGACCGGCCTCGTTCGGGAATCGGGAACCCTCCGCGCCTATGGTGCGGCGCTCCTCTCCTCGGCCGGCGAACTGGAAGGCATGGACGAGGTCAGCCTCACGCAGTTCTCCATCGACAAGATGCTGCGCCAGCCGTACGACATCTACCAGTACCAGCATGTGCTGTTCGTCGTGGACTCCATCGACGTCCTCGCCCGCGAGATCCGCGGTTTCCTCGGCGACCTGCTGAGCGCCGGCGCCTGACCGCGCCTGACCGCGCCGTTTCACTCGTCCGGATCGGCCAATGCGGCGGCGTCGCCATCGAGCTCTATCTGCAGACTGCTCATGCCCTGCAGGAAATTGGAATAGAGATAACGCTCCGGCGCCGTCTGCCGCATGCTGACGGCCGCGACGCGCAACGCGTCCAGCATCGCCGTTATCTCCGCCCGTCCCAGGTAGCCGCCGAGGCAGAAATGGCGGGCGTACCCGAGCGCCACGTGCTTGTTCGGTGCCCTGCCGAGGTCGAACCGGCCCGGATCGGGGAACACGGCCTCGTCCCGGTTGGCGGACGCGAACCACAGGGTGACCAGGTCGCCGGCCGCGATGCGCTTGCCGCCCAGCGTCGTGTCCGCGAGCGCGGTCCGGCCGAAGTGCATCGTGGGAGTCGTCCAGCGGAGCACCTCCTCGCACGCCGCCTCCGGGGTCACCGCACCGCTCTTCAGGGCCTCCCACTGGTCCGGGTTGTCCATCAGCGCCTTGACCGCACCGATGATCGCGAGGCGGTTGGTCCCGTCTCCGCCCATGACGAGGCTGTAGCAGTTGAGGATGATGGTGATGTCGTCGAGGCGCTTGCCGCCCACCTCACCGGTCGCCATCAGGCTGATGGGATCCGACCCCAGGGACTTGCGGCGCTCCGCCACCAGGCCGGAGAAGTAGATCAGGATCTCCCGCCGCGCCGCGGGGTCCTCCCCGCTCTGCGATTCGTAGTCCAGGGACAGCGCCGACTTGGTCAGCTTGAAGACGTACTGCCGGTCGCCGGCCGGAACGTCCAGCAGGTCGCAGATCGTCTCCAGCGGCAGGACCGAGGCGATGTCCCGGGCGACGTCGCAGCCGCCCCGCTCGATCGCCTCCGCGAGCAGGCGGCGCGCGGTCCGCCGGACCCGGTGCACGACGGGTTCCAGGACACGCGGGGCGAACGCCTTGAGCAGCAGCTTGCGCAGCTCGGTGTGGTACTCGCCGTCGGACACGGCCAGCATCCGGCCGCCGCCCGAATCGCCCCCGTTCAGCATGGTGGCGAGGACGTTGCCCTTCTCCGACGTGTACACGGTGTCGTCGCGGAGCACGTCGAGCACGTCCGCGTAACGGCTCACCACCCAGAAGCCCGGGCCGTAGTCGCTTTCCGGATGCCAGTGCACCGGATCCCGCTCCCGCAGCCCGCGCCAGATCTCGTCCATGTCGTGCGCGGCGAACGTCCGCGGATCCGCGAGATTCGGCACGGCAACGCCTGCAATATCGGCCATAGTGTTTCCCGCTCAGTTCTTGTTGAGAAATTCGATGATGGCGTCGTTGACCTCGGCGGGACGCTCCAGGTAACCCGAGTGCCCGCCGCCGGCGATCTCCACGAAGTCGCAGTCCGGAATGGCGTCGGCCACCTCCGCGCCCAGATGCGGCGGTGTGATCAGATCGTCCGCGAACGCGATCACCCGGCAGGGAGCCGTTATCGCGCGCAGGGCGGCCCGCCGGTCCGCGCCGGTCTCGATCCACGCCTGGCCCGGCGCGGTGCCGTTCGGAGCGGCCAGCCGGAACGCCCCGAGCCACGGCGAGACCGCGGCGTCGTCGTTCAGGGTCGCCGGGGAGAGCATCTGCAGGGCGGTCATGGCCGCCTGGTGGTCGGCCGGCGGCGCGGTCCCGCTCGTGAGGACCGCCCGTTCCGCCCTCTCCAGCGCCGCCCGGACCGTGTCGGAGCGCGACTTCGTCGATATCAGGACCGCGCAGCGGACGAGGTGCGGCCAGCGGATCGCGAGCTCCTGCGCGATCATGGCCCCCAGCGAGGCCCCGACGATCCGGCACGGTGCCGCCTGCAACGCCTCGATGACGCCTTTCGTGTCGGCCACCAGATCGTCGATGGAGTACGCGCCCGGGGGGACGTCGGACGGCGGGATCCCGCGGTTGTCGAGGGTGATGGCCTGGTAGCCGGCGCCGACCAGCGCGGGTGTCTGGTGCATCGTCCACACCCGCCCGGCCGCCGCCTGGCCCATGATCAGCAGTACCCGCTCGCCGCGGCCGTGCCGCTCGTAACAGAGCCGGATTCCGTTGGTGTACACGTACGGCATGGCGGGCCCGCACTCCCTACCAGCGGATCTCGTGCTGCCCGTACAGGTGGTCGGCCTTGACTCCGTTGTCGGCGCACCAGTTCATGAACTCGGCCACCTGCTTGAGCTGGAAGGAGTCCTCGTTGTAGCTGGTCGCCATCACGTGCCCGACCAGCCAGTCCTCCTCCCCCATGGCGTACACGTAGGCCTCGTCGGCCCCGAGCTCGGTGACGATGGCGCCGGCCTGCTCGGCGTTGGAGCCGGACATCGTCCGCGAGTCGCTCATCTTCTTGGTCATCGGACGGGTCAGCAGGGCCTGGTAGACCCACGTCAGCGGGGCGCCCGCGCACTCCATCCCGAGGAAGGCGACGTCGACCGGGCCCACGTGGGCGCGGATGTTCCGGTAGAGCGCGGGGTCGATGCCGGACGAGTCCGCGCCGACGAAGACCGTCCGCCCGCCCAGCCGCACGCAGTAGGTGCTCTTCGCGCGGATGTCCAGGTCGGCGTGCTCGCCCAGGAAGGGCGTCGCGATGACGCTCCCCCCGGGGAAGTCCACCTGCGTGTAGTCGTCCACCTCGACCACCGGCAGGCCGAGGCGGGTCAGGTAGAGCGCGAGGGACGGGTCGCTCAGGTTGCCGCGCGAGGACCGCGGCACCACCACGGTGCCGACCCGGCCGCGCAGCTGCATCAGCGTCTCGGGGACGACATGGTCCTGGTGCCCGTGGGTGAGCAGCACGAGATCGATGTGGTCGGGCAGGTCGCGGTAGGTGTAGCGGCCGGCCGCCGTGCTGTCGGCGCTGACCCAGGGGTCGGTGACGATCGCGGCCTCGGGCGTCTGCATCACCAGGCTGGCATGCCCGAAGTAGCGGATCCGCGCTCCGTCGTCGACATGCCTGCTCGGGGCCAGGTCCGGCGCGTCGCACAGCAGCCCGGCCAGGAAGGCGCTCTGCTCGTCGTCGAGCTCCAGCGCGTCGCGGAGCCGGCCGAGCGTCGTGGGGGCGAGCCTGGCGCCGAACAGCTCTTCCAGGCCGGGGTGCCGGAACGGGAGATGGAGATCGAGCACGTCCGGCCCCGGGAGCCGCGGCGTGCTCATGATGAAGGGCCGCTCGATCCCCGTCTCGATGGACAGCTGCACCGACTGGCGGTCCTCGTCGTACAGCTCGCTGGAGTACACGACGGGTTCGAGATAGCGGAGCTGCGCCTGGTTGTTGGTGTCGTACGCCACCTCCACCAGGCCGGAGAGGTCCGCCGGCAGCTTCGGGTACAGGGGCGTCAGGTCGAATCCCGTCGCCTGCTGGCGCACCATCTCCTCGGCGTCGGACACGGCCTCGGCGAAGCGGAGCATCGCGGCCCGGTCGCGTTTGATCGACGCCAGCAGGTCGCGGACCTCGCCGCTGCGCTCCTCGTCGATGTTGACGAAGAATCCGCCCCTCATTTCCGGGTCCCTGCTGCTGTTGATATGGACCTTCGGCGCCTGCAGATACGCTTCCAGCATCGGCACCTGAAGATAGGCGAGGTTCATCGACGCCTGCACCGGCGCCAGCGTGTTCAGGGAAACGTAAAACCTGTCCACCAGCGGTTCGATGATGACGTTCGGCCGGAGAAACCTCGGCTCATTCTCCATCTGCGCTCCAGTCGTTTACCAACGGCTTTCGGGTCGCCGATCGACGCGGCAATATCATCACACGCGCCCGGGCCGGCCACTAAGCGTTTAACTGCGGCACGGCACCAGTTGCGATGCGGTTTCCGGCTACTCGGCGCCGTGCGCCCGGGTGATCTCGGCGCTCAGCAGCGCGCCGATGGCCGCCGCGCCCTCGCCGCGGACCAGCGAGCCGTGCCTGCCGGGGACCTCCACGGTCTCCGGCTCGGCGCCCAGCATCGTCCCCCACTGCTCGATCAGCAGCCGCTTCTCCTCCGGCGGGTCCTCGCGCGGGATCAGCAGCACCACCCGGCCGTCGTAGCGGTACTCGGGCCGGTGGTGGAGCAGGGCGCAGTAGTGCTCGAAGGCCACGCGGTAGGTCTGCATGGACCGCGCGCCCCTCAGGCCGTCCTTGTCACCGGCCCGGATCGCCACCGCGACCGGATCGTCCTTGGGACGGACCCGGAGGATCCGCTCCTCGACCGCCGCCGGAAGCCGGGTTCCGGGAGGGGCGTCGATGGTCTCGTCGATGGCGCGCAGGAGCCTGCGCTCCGCGCGGGTGAACGGGCGCTTCCTGACCCCGTCCGGCGGCGGCATGATCGGCGGCCCGATCAGGATCGCGCCCGCCACCCGCTCGCCCCTGGCGGCCGCCTGGCGCGCCATCTCGACGGCGACGTAGCAGCCGCCCGACCAGGACGTGAACAGGTACGGGCCGTCGGGCTGCAGCTGGAGCACGTCGCTCAGGTAGGCCGACGCCATCCGCTCCACCGAGCCGATCGGCCGTTCGCGGCCGGCCAGCCCGCGGCCGAGCAGCCCGTGGAACTGGTGGCCCTCGTCCAGGTGCCCGGCGACCTCGGCGTACGCCGCGACCTCCCCGGTCATGCCGTGGACGGCGAACACGGCCGGCTCGACCGTGCCGCTCCTGATCGGCACGGCGGAGCGCAGGTGCCGCTCCCTGGCCTTCAGCCGGGTGGCGGTCCCGGCGATCGTCGGATGGTCGAAGAACTCGCCGATGGCCAGTTCGTATCCTCCGGCGCGGATCCTGGAGACCACCTGGGGCACCAGCAGCGAGTGCCCGCCGAGCTCGAAGAAGTCGTCGTGCACACCGACGCCCTCGGTGCCCAGGACCTCCGCCCAGATCCGGGCCAGCAGCTGCTCGGCGAAGCCGGTCGGCGCGACGTACTCCGCCACGTCCGGCCGATCGGCCTCGGGGGCGGGCAGCGCCGCCCGGTCGAGCTTCCCGTTCGCGGTCAGCGGCAGCGCGGGGATCTCGACGAACGCCGACGGGATCATGAACTCGGGCAGCTGGCCGCGCACCTGCTCCCGCAGCCGGCCGGCCGAGAGCGGGTGGTCCCCGTCCGCCGGGACGAGGTAGGCGACGAGCCGGCGGTTCGAGCCTTCGCCGAAGGGCAGCACGACCGCGGAGCGCACGCCGGGCTGTGCGGCGAGCACGGCCTCGATCTCGCCGGGCTCGATCCGGAACCCGCGCACCTTGACCTGGTCGTCGGCCCGGCCGAGGAACTCCAGGGTGCCGTCGGCGAGCCAGCGCACCCGGTCCCCGGTCCGGTACACGCGGGCGCCGTCGCCGCGGAACGGGTCGGCGACGAACCGCCCGGCCGTCAGCGCCGGCCGGCCGTGGTAGCCGCGGGCCAGCCCGGTGCCGCCGATGAGCAGCTCGCCGGGGACACCCACGGGAACCGGGTTCATGCACCGGTCGACGACGTAACCGCGCATGTTGGCCATTGGGCGGCCGATCGGGACGACGCCGTCGGCGATGCCGGTGACCCGTCCCCAGGTGGCGAACGTGGTCCCCTCGGCCGGGCCGTAGAAGTGCAGCAGCCGGCCGGGGCGGCCCTCCGTCAGCATGCGCCGCACGTTCTCCGGATCCGCCGCCTCACCGCCGAACAGCAGGTTCCTGACCTTGTTCAGGCCCTCGGGCGCCTGCGCCGCGAGCTGGTGCAGCAGTGCGGTGATGAGGAAGACGACGGTCATCCCCTGCTGCCGGATCTGGGTGTTGAGCCGCCGCGGCAGCAGCAGCACGTCGCGGTCCACCCCGGCGAGCGTGGCGCCGCGGGCGAGCGCTCCCCAGATCTCGTAGACGGCCGCGTCGTAGGACGTGCTGGTGGTCTGCGCCACGACGTCGCCGGGCTCGATACCGGGGTAGTCCCCCGTCGCCAGGGCGATGATGTCCCGATGGGTCACGGCGATGCCCTTCGGGCGGCCGGTCGAGCCCGACGTGTACACGATGTACGCGAGCTGCCCGGCATGTCCCGCCGCCGCCCGGCCGCCGGCCGGGCACCGCCGGATCGCCTCCGCCGTCGCCGGATCGTCCAGCCGCAGGACGAGGGGCCGCGTGCCGTCGCCGGCGCCCGGCTCGAACCGGCCGCCGGACGTCACCAGCACCCGCGCGCCGCTGTCGGCGACCATGTACTCGAGCCGTCCCTGCGGGTAGTCCGGGTCCAGTGGCAGGTAGGCGCCGCCGGCCTGCCAGACCGCGAGCATGGCCGTCACCATGTCCAGGCCCCGCTCCAGGCACAGCCCGACCGTGGTCTCCGCCCCGACCCCCAGGCCGCGCAGGTAGGCGGCCAGCCGCGCCGACCGCTCCAGCAGCGCGCCGTACGTCAGCGCGGCCCCGCCGTACACGGCCGCGACCGTGTCCGGATGCCGGGCGGCGTGCCCGGCCACCAGCTCGTGCACCCCGCTCGCCGCGGGGACCGGCCGCTCCGGGCCGGTGCTCCACTCCGTGAGCCGGCGGCGCTCGTCGGGGGTCAGCGTCCGCAGCCGGGACAACGGCAGGTCCGCACCGTCGGCCAGCTCCCCCAGAAGCATCACCAGATGGTCCACCACGCGGCTGATCAAGGCCGCGCTGAACAGCGTGGTGCTGTACTGGACCTCGCCGGTCAGGCCGCCGCCGGCGTCGCCGACCACCAGTGTCAGGTCGAACTTCACCGGAACGGCGCCGGCCCTGACGTCGGTCTCCCGGCCGGCCGTGTCGTGCGGATCGCCCGCGACATGGTTGAACATGACCTGGAACAGCGGGGTGCGAGAGCGGTCCCGCACGGTGACCAGCTCGTCCACCAAGCGCTCGAACGGCAGGTCCTGGTGGGCGTAGGCGTCCAGCGCCACCCGCCGCACCCGCCGCAGCACCTCGGTGAAGGCCGGGTCGCCGGCCAGGCTCGCCCGCATCACCAGCGTGTTCACGAAGAACCCGATGAGGCCCTCGCTCTCCGCCCGGTCCCGGTTCGCGACCGGCGTGCCCACCACGATGTCGTCCTGGCCGGTGTAGCGGCCCAGCAGCACCATGAACGCCGCCAGCAGCGTCATGAACATCGTCGCCCCGCCCTGTCCGGCCACCTCGCGCAGCCCGGCGGCCGTCTCCGGCGGCACGTCGAACCGGAGGAACGCCCCCGCCGAGGACCGCACCGGCAGCCGCGGCCGGTCGGCGGGCAGCTCCAGCACCGGTGCGCCCGACATCTGCGCACGCCAGTACGCCAGCTGGGACTCGAGCACCTCGCCGGACAGCCGGTCGCGCTGCCACACCGCGAAATCGGCGTACTGCACCGGCAGCGGCGGCAGCGGATCCGGCCGGCCCCGCCGCTGCGCCTCGTACAGCGCCGACAGCTCCCGCCGCAGGATCCGGCCGGACCAGTCGTCGAACAGCACATGGTGCACCGACAGCGCGAGCATGTGGCGCCCGCCGGCGGCCCGCACCAGGCACGCCCGCACCAGCGGGCCGACCGCGAGGTCGAACGGCGCCCGGGAGTCCGCGGCCAGCAGCGCTTCGGCCTCCCGCCGCGGGTCCCGCGCGCTGGACACGTCGGCGACCGGCAGCGGGAACGGCGCCGGCGGGTCGATGACCTGGAACGGGACCCCGTCCTGGCCCGCCACCAGCCGGGTCCGCAGCACCTCGTGCCGCGCCACCAGCGCGGTCAGCGCCGCGCCCAGTGCCGCGACGTCGAGGTCCTCGCCGAGCCGCACCGGCAGGGCGACCACGTACTCCGCCGAGCCCGGCTCCATCTGGTCGAGGAACCACAGCCGCTGCTGCGCGAACGACAGCGGCAGCCGCCGGTCCCGGGCGACCGGCAGCACGGGCGGCGCGGACGGGCCCGCCGTCATCGCCCCGATCGCCGCGGCGAGCCCCGCGACCGTCGGATGGTCGAACAGCTCCGCGAGCGGCACGCCGACGCCGAGCACCTCCCGCGCCCGCGAGATCACCTGGATCGCCAGCAGCGAGTGCCCGCCCAGTTCGAAGAAGTTGTCCGCCGCCCCGACCCGGTCGAGCCCGAGGACCTGGGCCCAGATCCCGGCCAGCAGTTCCTCGGTCCGGGTCGCCGGCGCGACGAACTCGCTCGCCGTGTCGCGGGACAGATCGGGAGCCGGCAGCGCCCTGCGGTCCAGCTTCCCGTTCGGGGTCAGCGGCAGCGACGCCAGCTCGGTGAAGACCGTCGGCACCATGAACTCCGGCAGCCGGCCCGCCAGGAACTCGCGCAGCTCCCCCGCGGCCGGCACGGTGGACGTCCCGGCGTCCGCTGCGGCGGGCACCAGGTAGGCGGCCAGCCGCTGCCCGCCGGAAGCGTCCTCGGCCACGGTCACCACCGCGTCGCCGAGCGACGGGTGGTCCTTCAACGCGGCCTCGATCTCCTCCGGCTCGATCCGGAACCCGCGGACCTTGACCTGGTCATCGGCCCGGCCGAGGAACTCCAGCACCCCGTCCGAGCGCCACCGCGCCCGGTCGCCGGTCCGGTAGAGCCGTCCGCCGTCGGCGGTGAACGGGTCGGCCACGAACCGTTCCGCGGTCAGCGCGGGCCGGCCCAGGTAGCCCCGCGCGACCCCGACGCCGCCGATGTACAGCTCCCCGGTGACGCCCGCCGGCACCGGCCCGCCGTCCGGGGCGAGCACGTACAGCCGGATGTTGTCCAAGGGCCGCCCGATCGGCACGCGGGCGTCCGGCTGGGCGTCCGGACTCACGGTGAACGACGAGACGTCGATCGTCGCCTCGGTCGGCCCGTACACGTTGTGCACGGGCACGCCGAGCCGTTCCGCCACCAGGGCCGTCACTTCCCTGGTCAGCTGCTCACCGCCGCACACGACCGCCCGCACCGAACGGGCCCGGGCGAGCAGCGGCTGCTCCGCGATCAGTTTCAGCACCGTCGGCACCACGGCCAGCACGGTCGCACCGCCCCTGGCCGCGACGCCGGCCAGCAGCTCCGCGTCGGCCCGGCCGCCGGACGGCGGCACCACGACCAGGCATCCGCCGGCCGCCAGCCCCGGGTGCAGCTCGATGCCGAACGCGTCGAAGCTCGGCGACGACGAGACGAGCACCCGGTCGCCCGGCCCCATCTCGAACCGCCGGCCGAACCAGCTCACGTAGTTGACCAGGGACCGGTGCTCGACCATCACACCCTTCGGCCGGCCGGTCGACCCCGAGGTGTAGATCAGGTAGGCGAGCTGCCCGGGGATCGGCCGGTCGCGCAGCGGCCTGGTGGGACCGGCCGAGAGTTCCGCGCTGGTGCCCGGATCGTCCAGCCACACCCCGGCGACGCCCTCGGGGAGCCCCTCCGCCGCCAGCCCGGCCGCCGCGCCGCGGTCGCTCACCAGGACGCGCGCGCCGCTGTCGGACAGCATGAAGGCCAGCCGCTCCGCCGGGTACCCCGGATCCAGCGGCAGGTACGCGGCGCCCGCCGCCCACACGGCCAGCACGGCCACCACGAGCTCCGGCCCGCGGTCCAGGCACAGCCCCACGACGGATTCCGGCCCGGCGCCGAGGCCGCGCAGGTGACCTGCCAGCCGCTCCGCCCGCGCGGCCAGCGCGGCATACGTCAGCGTCGCGTCCCCGGACACCACCGCCACGGCGTCCGGCCGCGCGGCGCATTGCCGGGCGACCATCTCGTGCACGCCCGCCTCCGCCGGCGCCGGCGTCGCCGTGTCGTTCCACGCGGTGAGCAGCTCGTCCCGTTCGCTCGCGGACAGCAGCGGCAGCTCCGACACCCGCCGCCCGTCGTCCGCCGCGATGCTCTCCAGCAGGACGGTGAGGTAGCCCGTCATCCGCTTGATCGTGGCCGCGTCGAACAGGACGGTGCTGTAGAGGATCTCGCCGAACAGCACCCCGTCGCCCTCGCTCATCGTGAGCGTCAGGTCGAACTTCACCGCGCGTTCGGCGGGCGCGCCGTCCTTGCCGCCGCCGCCCCGGCCGCGGCTGGGCCTCGCCCGGCCGCTGTCCGTCGTGCGGGTGACATAGGTGACCATCACCTGGAACAGCGCCGTCCGCGCCCGGTCCCGGTCGCCGGCCAGTTCGTCCACCAGCTGCTCGAACGGCAGGTCCTGGTGGGCGTAGGCGTCGAGCGCCATGGCCCGTACCCGGCCGAGGACCTCGCCGAACGACGGGTCCCCGCCCAGGTCGGCGCGCATCACGAGCGTGTTGACGAAGAACCCGATCAGGCCCTCGGTCTCGCCCCGCTCCCGGTTCGCCACCGGCGTCCCCGTCACCACGTCGTCCTGCCCGCAGTACCGGCTGAGCAGCACCATGACCGCCGACAGCCAGACCATGAACGTCGTCGCGGTCGCCTGCCGGGCGACCTCCGCGAGCCGCGCGGACACCTCGGCGGGGACGGTGAACTGCTCGGCGGCGCCCGCGGAGGAGCGGACCGCCGGCCGGGGCCGGTCGACCGGCAGTTCCATCGTCGGCGCGCCCGCCAGCTGGTCGCGCCAGTAGCCGAGCTGGGCCTCGAGCACGTCACCGGTCAGCCACTTGCGCTGCCACACCGCGAAGTCGGCGTACTGCACCGGCAGCGGCGGCAGCGGGTCCGGCTCCCCGGCACGGAACGCCCGGTACAGCACCTCGAGCTCCCGGCGGAGCACTCGCTCCGACCACTCGTCGAACGCCACGTGGTGCACCGAGACGAGCAGGACGTGATCGTCCTTGGCCACCCGGACGAGGCACCCGCGGATCACCGGGCCCGCCGCCAGGTCGAAGGGCGCCTTCGCGTCCGCCATGACCAGAGCGAACGTCGCACCCGCCGTGTCGGCGGCGCCGGAGATGTCCGCCACCGGCAGCGAGAACGGCGACGGCGGGTCGATCTCCTGGTACGGCACTCCGTCCGGCCCTGCCAGCAGCCGGGTGCGCAGCGCTTCGTGGCGGCGCGTGATGGCGCCCAGCGCCGCGTCCAGCGCGCGCAGGTCGAGCGGCCCGCGCAGCCGGATCGCCGTCGGGACGTTGTACTCCACGGACTCCGGGTCGAGCTGCCCGAGGAACCACAGCCGCTGCTGCGCGAACGACAGCGGCAGCCGGCCGTCTCGCGGCACCGGCACCACCGGCGGCACCGCCACGCCGGTGGCGGTGTCCTCGATCAGCGCGACGAGGCCGGCGACCGTCGGGTGGTCGAACAGCGACGCGACCGGAACCTCGGCGTCGAACACCTCCCGGATCCGGGAGATCAGCCGCGTCGCCAGGAGCGAGTGCCCGCCGAGCTCGAAGAAGTCGTCGTGGCCGCCGACGCGGTCGACGCCGAGGACCTGCGCCCAGACCCCCGCCATCAGCTCCTGCGCCGTGGTGGCCGGTGCCACGTAGGTGGCGCTCGGCTCCGGGCGAGCGGCCACGGTGACCGTCAGCGCGGCGCGGTCGATCTTGCCGTTGGGCGTCAGCGGGAGCGCGGCGAGCTCGGTGAACAGGGCGGGGATCATGTAGTCGGGCAGGTGCCGGGCGAGGTGCTCGCGCAGCTGGGCGGTGTCCGGGATGCCGGCCTCCGGGTCGGCGGGGACGAGCCAGGCGGCGAGGCGGCGCTCGGTGTGGTCGCCGTAGGTGGTGACGGCCGCGGTGGTGATGGCGGGATGTGCGGTCAGGACGGCTTCGATCTCGCCGGGCTCGATGCGGAACCCGCGGACCTTGACCTGCTCATCGGCCCGGCCGGTGAACTCCAACAACCCATCAGCCCGCCACCGCGCCCGGTCCCCCGTCCGATACAGCCGCGACCCGTCACCGGCGAAGGGGTCGGCGATGAACCGTTCGGCGGTCAATGCCGGACGCCCGTGATAGCCGAAGGCCAACCCGCCACCGCCGATGAACACCTCACCGCTCACCCCGGCCGGAACCAGACCAAGACGATCATCCAGAACCCGCACCCGCGCGTTCTGCACCGGCGCCCCGATCGGCGGCACACCAGACGCGGCCGGGTCCAGCGGGACAGTGGTGGTCATCACCGTGGCCTCGGTCGGACCGTAGGTGTTCACCAACCGCACATGCCGCAACCACGCCCGCGACAACGGCTCGGTCAGCAGTTCCGCCCCTGTCAAAACGGTCGCCAGGCCCGGCATCGCCCCCGGATCCACCACCGCCAGCAGCGACGGAGTCACACTCATCGCCTGCACGCCCGCCGCCCGCACCAACGCCGTCAGACGGGCGGGCTCGGCACGTTGCGCCGCCTGCGCCACCACCAACGTCCCGCCACCGGCCAACACGGCGGCGACGTCCAGTACCGCCGCATCGAAACTGAACGAGGCGAACTGCAACACCCGCACCCCAGGACCAGCACCCAACACCGGCCCCACACCCGCCACCAGATTCGCCACCCCGCCATGCCCGACCAGCACACCCTTGGGCCGGCCCGTCGACCCAGACGTATAGATCACATACGCCAAACCCCCACCAGCCCCGCCGTCACGCACCACCGGGGACGCCGCAATGGCCGCCGCCGTCGCCGGGTCATCCAGGACCACGCGTTTCACCGCAGGGGGCACCGTCCCCAGCACAGCCGCCGATTCGGTCATCCCCACCACGACGTCCGCGCCGCTGTCGGCGAGCATGTAGCCGAGTCGGTCTGCCGGGTATCCCGGGTCCAGCGGCACGTACGCCGCCCCGGCCAGCCACGACGCCAGCACGCCGACCACCATCTCCGCCCGGCGCGGCACACAAAGGCCCACGACCGACCCGTGACCGACGCCCAACCCCCGCAGATAGCCCGCCAGCCGCTCGGCCGTGCTCACCAACCGGCCATAGGTGACGGAGACGTCTCCGACGACCACCGCCACCGCATCCGCCCGCACCCGGGCGTGGCCCAGAACCGAACCCACCACACCCGACTCGACCGCGGCCTCGCCACCGGCACCCCACCCCAGTAGCTCCGCCCGTTCCCTCTCCGACACCAGCCGCAACTCCGACAGCCGCAGTTCCCGACCGCCCCCGGCAATCCCCTCCAGCAACACCCCCAAATGACCCGCCAACCGCGCCACACTGCCCGCATCGAACAAAGCGGTGCTGTACTCCACCGCACCCGCCAGGCCACCATCCGGACGGTCTTCCAGGGTCACTGACAGGTCGAATTTCACCGGCAGCGCACCATCGAGCCCGATGCTCGCCGGCTCGTTTCGGCCTTGGGCCGCCCCACCTCGCGACACCGCGCGCGGGGCCGTGTCGGCGGCGTCGTACCCGAAGAACACCTGGAACAGCGGCGTCCGCGACCGGTCCCGTTCGGTGACCAGCTCGTCGACGAGCTGCTCGAACGGCAGGTCCTGGTGGGCGTAGGCGTCCAGCGCGGTGGCCCTGACCTGCTCCAGCAGCTCAGCGAATGTCGGGTCGCCGGACAGGTCCGCGCGCATCACCAGCGTGTTGACGAAGAACCCGATCAGGCCCTCGGTCTCGGCCCGATCCCGGTTCGCCACCGGCGTCCCCACCACGACGTCGTCCTGACCGGTGTACCGCCCCAGCAGGACCATGTACGCCGACAGCACCGTCATGAACATCGTCGCGCCGCCGTCGCGCGCCACCGCGCGCAGCCCCTCGGCCATCTCCGCGGGGAAGGCGAATGCCTCAGCCGCTCCCACAGTGGACCGCACCGGCGGGCGGGGCCGGTCGGTCGGCAGGTCCAGCACCGGGACCCCGGCCAGCCGCTCCCGCCAGTACGCGAGCTGGCCTTCCAGCACCTCACCGGTCAGCCAGCGCCGCTGCCACACCGCGAAGTCCGCATACTGCACCGGCAACGCCGGCAGCGGATCCGGCTCGCCCCGCCGGAACGCCTCGTACAGCGCGGCCAGCTCACGCCGGAAAATCCCCGCTGACCATTCATCGCTCACCACGTGATGCAGCGACAGCACCAGCACGTGCTCGTCGCCCGCCACGCGCACCAGGCACGCGCGGATCAGCGGCCCGGCCGCCAGGTCGAACGGCTCCACCGCATCCGCCGCCACCAGCAGGCCCGCCGCCTCGCGTGGGTCGGCGGCAGCGGACACGTCCACCACCGGCAGCCAGAACGGCGACGGCGGGTCGATCACCTGGAACGGCACCCCGTCCTCACCCGCCACCAGCCGCGTCCGCAGCACCTCGTGCCGCCGCACCACCGCCGACAACGCCGCCGTCAAAGCCCCCACGTCCACCGCCGCCAGCAAGCGCAGCGGCATCGGGACGTTGTACTCCACCGACCCCGGCTCCAGCCGATCCAGGAACCACAGGCGCTGTTGCGCGAAGGACAGCGGCAGCGGCTCGTCCCGCGGAACGGGTTCTATCGGCGGCACGACCGTTCCGGCCGCCGCGTCCACCACCTCGGCCAGCTGACCCAGCGTCGGAGCGTCGAACAAGGCCGACACCGCGATCTCCACTCCGAACATCGACCGGACCCGCGACACCACCCGAGTCGCCAACAGCGAATGCGCCCCCAACTCAAAGAAATTGTCCTCCACCCCCACCCGCTCCACCTTCAACAACTCCACCCAAATCCCCGCCAGCACACGCTCGGTCTCCGACCGCGGCTCCACAAAAACCCGCCCCACCAACCGCCCCGCATCCGGCGCCGGCAACGCAGCCCGATCCAACTTCCCGTTACGACTCAACGGGAACTCCGAGATCTCGGAGAAGTAGGCCGGAATCATGAACTCCGGCAGCCGCCTACCAGCAAACTCACGCAACTCAGCGACAGAAGGCACACCAGCATCCGGATCGGCAGGCACCAACCACGCGACCAACTGCGGATCCTGCTCACCGGCCTCCGCAGTCCCCGCGTTTCCTCCGATGACGGCGACCGCGGCGGCGCTGATCTGGGGGTGAGCGGCCAGCACGGCCTCGACCTCACCGGGCTCGATCCGGAACCCCCGCAGCTTCACCTGCTCATCCACCCGGCCCGCGAACTCCAACACCCCGCCCGGACGCCACCGCGCCCGGTCGCCCGAGCGGTACAACCGGGACCCGTCACCCGCCAGCGGATCGGCGACGAACCGCTCGGCGGTCAGCCCCGCACGCCCCGCATAACCCCACGCCAGCCCCGCACCACCGATGAACAGTTCGCCGGTCATCCCGGCGAGCACAGGCTTGAGGCGCTTGTCCAGGACGTGCACCTGCACCCCGGGCAGCGGCGCTCCGATGGACACCACTCCGCCCGCAGCCGCGATCGCGGCCGGGTCCACCGGTCCTGCGGTCGCGCATACCGATGCCTCGGTCGGTCCGTAGGCGTTCACCACCACGCACTGGTCGGCCCACTGGGCCACTACCTGCTCATCGACCCGCTCGCCCGCCAACACCAACGTCGCCAAACCCGCGAACTCCGCCGGGTCGACCACGCGCGCCACCGACGGCGGCAACGTCACCACACCCACACCGGCGGCAGCCACCAGCGGCCCCAACCGGCCCACATCGATCCGGGCTTCCTCACCCACGATCACCAGACGCCCACCGTGCCCGAGGGTCACCCATACCTCCGACACCGCCGCGTCAAAACTGAACGAGGCGAACCCCGCCACCACCACACCCGGGGCAATCCCGAACACCGGCCCCTGGCCCGCAACCAGATTCGCAACACCACCGTGGTCGACCAGCACACCCTTCGGCCGACCCGTCGACCCCGAGGTGTACATCACGTACGCCAGGCCCTCACCGGCCGCAGCGTCACGCACCGCCGGTGCGGACGCCAGAGCCGCCGTCGTCATCGGGTCATCGAGCTCGACTACCCGGACGCCCCGTCCCACCGGGACATCCCCCACCGCCGAGCCAACGCCCACCACAACACCGGCACCACTGTCAGCGAGCATGAAACCCAGCCGGTCCGGCGGGTATCCCGGGTCCAACGGCACATACGCCGCACCCGCCAACCACACCCCCAGCACCGCCGCCACCATCTCCACATCACGCGGCACACACAAACCCACCACCGACCCCGGACCAACCCCCAAGCCCTGCAGATAACCCGCCAACCGCTCCGCACGCCCCACCAGCCACCCATAAGTCACACTCACATCCCCGACCACCACCGCTACCGCATCCGCCCGCACCCCCGCCTGGCCCAGAACCATGGCGACCACGCCGCTGCCGGCCTCTTCGTCCGCCTCGGACGGTTCGTCCTGCTCGCTCGGGGTGTCCATCGCCAGATCCGAGACCCACTGGCCCGCGTCGGTCGCGATGCTTTCCAGCAGCGCACCCAGGTGAGCCGCCATGCGCGCCGCCGTGGCGGCGTCGAACAGGTCGGTGCTGTACTCGACCGCCCCGGTGAGACCCGCATCCCGCTCGGCCAGGATCAGCCGCAGATCCGCTCGCGCGATCACGGCGGCGGGCATGGGGTCCGCGTTGGTCAGCGCGCTGACCCGGCGCCGCTCGTTCCGCTGGTCGCCCGGGGCGTCGACGGCGGTGTCATAGTTGAACAGCACCTGGAACAGCGGGGTGCGGGAGCGGTCGCGTTCGGTGACCAGCTCGTCGACGAGCCGCTCGAACGGCAGATCCTGATGGGCGTACGCCTCCAGGGCCATCTGCCGGACCCGCCCCAGCAGCTCGGCGAACGTCGGGTCGCCCGACAGGTCGCCCCGCATCACCAGGTTGTTCACGAAGTAGCCGATCAGCTCCTGGGTCTCGCCGCGCTCCCGGTTCGCCACCGGGGTGCCGATGACGATGTCGTCCTGGCCGGTGTAGCGGGCCAGCAGCACCATGAACGCCGCCAGCAGCGTCATGAACATCGTCGCGTCGCCATCGTGCGCCACCGCACGCAGGCCCTCCGCCACCTCCGCGGGGACCGTGAACTCGACGACCGCCCCCGCGGTGGAGCGGACCGGCGGGCGGGCCCGGTCGGCCGGCACGTCCAGCACCGGCAGCCCGGCCAGCTGCTCCCGCCAGTAGGCCAGCTGGGATTCCAGCACCTCGCCGGTCAGCCACTGCCGCTGCCAGACGGCGAAGTCGGCGTACTGCACGGGCAGCGGCGGCAGCGGATCCGGCTCTCCCGCGCTGAACGCGGTCTGCAGCGCCGTGAGCTCGGACTGCAGAACGCGCCCGGACCATTCGTCGAAGGCGGCGTGGTGCACGCACAGCACCAGCAGTCGCCGGCCGGCGCCCAGCAATGCCAGGAACCCGCGGATCACCGGTCCGGTGGCCAGGTCGAACGGCGTGGCCGCGTCGGTGGCGATCAGCTTCTCCAGCGCCCGCCTCGGGTGTGCCGCGCCGGACACGTCGACGACGGGCAGCGGGAAGGGGCTCGGCGGGTCGATGACCTGGTAGGGGACGCCGTCCTGGCCGGCGAGCAGCCTGGTGCGCAGCACTTCGTGCCGCCGCGTCACGGCCGACAGCGCCGCTTGCAGCGCGGCGGTGTCCACCGCCGCCGGCAGCCGCAGCGGCATCGGCACGTTGTACTCGGCCGACCCGGGTTCGAGCTGGTCGGCGAACCAGAGCCGCTGCTGGCCGAAGGACAGGGGGAGCTGCTGATCGCGTGAGACGGGGACCACGGGCGGGACCGCCATTCCGGTGGTGGTTTCTTCGATCACGGCGCCCAGGCGACGGATCGTGGGCTGATCGAAGAGGGTGGCGACTTTGATGTCGGTGCCGAACACCTCCCGGACCCGGGAGATGATCTGGACGAGCAGGAGCGAGTTCCCGCCCAGTTCGAAGAGGCTGTCGGTGGCGCTGATCGGGCTGATGCCGAGCACCTGCTCCCAGATCCCCGCCAGAAGTTCTTCCAGCTCGCCGCGCGGCGGGGTGAAGCCGCTCGCTCCCTCGGGGCGCCCCGTGTCGGGTGCGGGCAGCGCTGCGCGGTCCAGCTTCCCGTTGCGGGTCAGCGGAAGATGGGTGATCTCGGTGAAGTAGGCGGGGATCATGAACTCCGGCAACCGCCCGCCGGCGAACTCGCGCAACTCGGCGGTGGCGGGGATGCCGGTGTCGGGGCCGGCGGGGACCAGCCACGCCGCCAACTGCGGGCCCTGCTCTGCGTTGTCCGTGGTGTCTGTGGTGACGGCTACTGCGGCGGCGCTGATCTGGGGGTGGGCGGCCAGTACGGCCTCGACCTCGCCGGGCTCGATCCGGAATCCCCGCAGCTTGACCTGCTCGTCGATCCGGCCGAGGAACTCCAACACCCCGCCTGGACGCCACCGTGCCCGGTCGCCCGAGCGATACAACCGCGAGCCGTCACCTGCCAGTGGATCGGCGACGAACCGCTCGGCGGTCAGCGCCGCGCGTCCCGCATAACCCCACGCCAATCCCAGACCGCCGATGAACAACTCACCCGCCACACCCATCGGCGCTGGGTTCAGTCGCTCATCCAGTACGTGCACCCGCACGCCCGGCAGCGGTGCGCCGATCGGCACCACACTCGCGGCCGGATCCACCGGTCCGGCGGTCGCGCACACCGATGCCTCGGTCGGTCCGTAGGCGTTCACCACCACGCACCGGTCCGCCCACCGGGCCACCACCTGCTCATCGGCCCGCTCGCCCGCCAACACCAACGTCGCCAAACCCGCGAACTCCGCCGGGTCGACGAGTCGCGCCACTGATGGCGGCAAGGTCACTACTCCGACGCCCGCCGCAGCCAACACCTGCGCCAGCCGTGCGGTGTCCACCCGCTCCTCCTCGTCCACGATCACCAGCCGCCCGCCACGGCCGAGGGTCACCCACACCTCTGAGACCGCGGCGTCGAAACTGAACGAGGCGAACCCGGCCACAGCCATCCCCGGGGTGATCCCGAACACCGGGCCCTGACCCGCCACCAAGTTCGCGACACCGCCATGGCCGACCAGCACACCCTTCGGCCGACCGGTCGACCCCGACGTGTACATCACATACGCCAACCCACCACCGGCCGCGCCGTCCCCGACCAGCGAGGATCCGGCGATCGCCGCCGCCGTCGCCGGGTCGTCCAAGACCACCCGCTCCAGACCGGACGACACCGCCCCGAGCACAGCCGCCGACTCCGCCGTCCCCACCACGACGCCAGCGCCGCTGTCGGCGAGCATGAAACCGAGCCGGTCCGCCGGGTACCCCGGGTCCAACGGCACATACGCCGCACCCGCCAGCCACACGCCCAGCACGCCGACCACCATCTCCACACCGCGCGGCACGCACAGACCCACCACAGAACCCGCACCAACACCCAGCCCCTGCAGGTAGCCCGCCAAGCGGCCGGCCCGCTCCATGAGCGACCCGTAGGTGACACAGGCGTCACCCACCACCACGGCCACCGAGTCCGCCCGCGCCTCGACCTGAGCCGCGACCAAGGCCGCCGCATCGGCGACGCCGCTGTTGCCATCGGCTTCGACGCCGATTCCCCAGCTCAGCAGCTCCTCCCGCTCCGCGGTCGACACCACCGGTAGCTCCGACAGCCGCCGCTCGCCGCCACCGGCGGCGACCCCCTCCAGCAACACCGCCAGATGACCCGCCAGCCGGGCCACGGTGGAAGCGTCGAACAGGGTGGTGCTGTACTGAATCCCGGCCACCAGGCCGCCGTCATGGCCCTCGCCCACCGTCACCACGAGGTCGGTCCGCACCGGCAACCCACCGGTGACCGCACCGGAGTCACCGGTGTTGCCCGCCCAGTGCGATACGCCGCCGTCCGCGGGGTCCTGGGCGATGTAGCTGAACGCCACCTGGAAGAGGGGGGTGCGGGACTGGTCCCGTTCGATGACCAGGTCGTCCACCAGCTGCTCGAACGGCAGGTCCTGGTTCGCGTACGCCGCCAACGCCACCTGGCGCACCTGCCGCAGGAACCCACCGAACGTCGGATCGCCCGAGAGATCCGCCCGCATCACCAGCGTGTTCACGAAGAACCCGATCAGACCCTCGGTCTCGGCCCGGTCCCGGTTCGCCACCGGCGTCCCCACCACGACATCGTCCTGACCGGCGTAGCGGCCCAGCAGCACCATGAACGCCGACAGCACCGTCATGAACATCGTCGCGCCGCCGTCGCGCGCCACCGCACGCAGGCCCTCGGCCACTTCGGGCGGGATCTCGTGCCGCATCGCCGCTCCGGCGGATGACCGCACCGCCGGCCGCGGCCGATCAGTGGGCAGGTCCAGCACCGGGACGTCCGCCAGCTGCTCGCGCCAGTACGCCAACTGCCCTTCCAGCACCTGACCGGTCAGCCATTGACGCTGCCACACCGCGAAATCCGCATACTGCACCGGCAACGCCGGCAGTGGATCCGCTTCACCACGCCGGAACGCCTCATACAGCGCCGCCAGCTCACGCCGGAAAATCCCCGCCGACCACTCGTCGAAGACGATGTGATGCACCGACAGCACCAGCACGTTCCGGCCCCTGCCCATCCGGACCAGGCAGGCCCGGATCAGCGGCCCCGCAGCCAGGTCGAACGGCTCCGCCTCGTCCGCCACCACCAGCGCTTCCGCCGCCTGCCGCGGATCCGCCGCCCCCGACACGTCCACCACCGGCAGCCAGATCCGCGACGGCGGGTCGATCACCTGGAACGGCACCCCGTCCTCGCCCGCCACCAGCCGCGTCCGCAGCACCTCATGCCGCTCGACCAGCGCCGACAGCGCCGCCCCCAGCGCGTGGACGGCCACCTCGCCCATAGCCAGTGGCATCGGCATGTTGTACTCGACCGACCCGGGGTCCATCTGATCGACGAGCCAGAGGCGCTGCTGCGCGAACGAGAGCGGCAGCCGCTCCGTCCGGTCCGCCGGTTCGACGTGCGGTGCCGGGATCCCGGTGCCGGGTCCCGCGATGACGTTCGCGAGGCCCGCCACCGTCGGATGATCGAACAGCGCGGCCACCGGCACTTCCGCGCCGAACACGTCGCGGATCCGCGATATCACCTGGACGGCCAGCAGCGAGTGCCCGCCGAGATCGAAGAAGTCGTCGTCCGCCCCGACCTGGCCGACGCCCAGGATCTCGGCCCAGACTCCGGCCAGCAACTCTTCACCGGGAGTGGCCGGAGCGCGGAACTCACCGGCCGGGGCCGACCGTCCGGTGCCCGGAGCCGGGAGGGCGGCCCGGTCGGTCTTCCCCGCGGGCGTCAGCGGCACGGCCGCGATCTCGGTGTAGAACGCGGGGATCATGTACTCCGGCAGGTGCTCCCGCAGGCGCTCCCGCAGTTCGCCGGCCGCCGGGATGCCGGCGCTCGCGTCGGCGGGGACGAGCCAGGCGGCCAGCCGCGCCCGCGCGCCCTCGCCGGTCACCGCCGCCACCGCAGCCCGGACACCCGGATGGCCGGAGAGCAGGGCCTCCACCTCGCCCAGCTCCACGCGGAATCCGCGCAGCTTCACCTGCTGGTCGATCCGGCCGAGGTACTCGAGCTGCCCGTCCACCCGTCGGCGTGCCAGGTCACCGGTCCGGTACAGCCGCGACCCGTCGGCCGCGAACGGGTCGGCGACGAACCGTTCCGCGGTCAGCCCCGGCCGCGCGTGGTACCCGCGGGCCACGCCGGCGCCCGCGATCAGCAGCTCGCCCGCCGCTCCCACCGGAACCGGGTTCAGGAACGGGTCGACCACGTACATGCGCGTGTTGCCGACGGGACCTCCCAGCGTCACCGCCGCCTGGTCGGTGATCTGCCGGCAGGCCGACCAGATGGTGGTCTCAGTCGGCCCGTACATGTTCCACAGCTCCGCGACCCGGGGCAGCAGCCATCCCGCCAGCCCCGCCGGCAGCGCCTCCCCGCCGCACAGCGCCCGCAGGCCCGCCGAACCGGCCCAGCCGTTCTCGGCGAGCAGCCGCCACGTGGCCGGAGTCGCCTGCATCACCGTCACGCCCCGCCGGTCGATCTCCGCCGCGAGCGCCTCCGCCGACACGGCCGTCCCCGGCTCCGCGACCACGACGCGTGCCCCCGTCACCAGCGGCAGCCACAGCTCGAGCCCGGCGATGTCGAAGCCGAAGGTCGTGACCGCCAGCAGGACGTCGTCCGCCGCGAGGCCCGGCCGCCGCGCCATGGTCAGCAGCAGGTTCATCAGGTTCTGCTGCGATACGGGCACGCCCTTCGGCACCCCGGTCGACCCGGACGTGTAGATCATGTAGGCGAGCCGCCCCGGCGACCGCGGCGCCGCGTCCGCCGGCTGCTCCAGGTCCGGGCTCGTCCGCGTGTCGTCCAGCCACAGCGCCGGTACGCCCGCGGGCAGATGCCCGTCCGCCGGTTGCCGATCCGTCGCGCCCCGGTGCCCGACGAACACCCGCGCTCCGCTGTCGGCGAGCATGAACGCCAGCCGGGCGGGCGGATAGCCGGGATCGAGCGGCAGATACGCCGCCCCCGCCAGCCACGTCGCGAGACCGGCCACCACCATGTCGGTGCCGCGTTCGAGGCACAGCGCCACCACTGACTCCGGCCCGGCGCCCAGCTCGCGCAGCGTTGCGGCGAGCCGACCGGCGCGCAGCACCAATCCGGCATAGGTCAGGTACGTGTCACCGACGGTCACGGCGACCGCGTCCGGGGATTCGGCGGCCTGTTGGAGAATCAGGTCCGCCACACTCGGCACCGAGGGCGTGCGCATCTCGGTGTCGTTCCAGCTCTCGAGAAGTCGCTGCCGCTCGTCCGTTGGAAGCAGCTGCACAGTGCTCGTCCGTGCGTGCGGGTTCGCCGCGACGGCGTCCAGCACCGCGGTCAGGTATCCGGCGAGCCGCTGTATCCGGTCGGCATCGAAGAGCGCGGTGCTGTAGAGAAGCGAACCGGACAGACCGCCGTCGTGTTCTTCCGCCAGGTTCAGTTCCAGATCGCACCTGAGCGGCAGCGATACCGCCGGCCCGTCCGCCGCCGGCTGCCGGCCGCCTTCCGTCCCGGCATTTCCTTCCGCCCCACGGGTGGTGTCGTAGTTGAAGAGGGTTTGGAAGAGGGGGGTGCGGGAGCGGTCTCGTTGGGTGACGAGTTCGTCGACGAGTTGTTCGAAGGGCAGGTCCTGGTGGGCGTAGGCGGCCAGCGCGGTGGCCCTGAGCTGCTGTAGCAGTTCTGCGAAGGTGGGGTCGTCGGTCAGGTCGGTGCGGATGACCAGGGTGTTGACGAAGTAGCCGATGAGGTTCTCGGTTTCGGCGCGGTTGCGGTTGGCGATCGGTGTGCCGATCGGGATGTCGTGCTGGCTGGTGTAGCGGCCGAGCAGGACGGCGAACGCGGCCATCGTCGTCATGAACATCGTCGCGCCGTGGTCACGGGCGAGCTGCCGCAACTGCTCGACGGTGCCAGCGGGGACGGTGAATCGGACGGCTGCTCCGGCGGTGGTGCGGATGGCGGGGCGGGGCCGGTCGGTGGGCAGGTCCAGGGTGGGCAGCGCGGCGAGTTGGTCTCGCCAGTAGGCCAGTTGGGTTTCCAGGACGGTTCCGCTGAGCCAGGTGCGTTGCCAGAGGGCGTAGTCGGCGTACTGCACCGGCAGCGGCGGCAGCGGATCGGGCTCACCGGCACCCAACGCGGTATGCAGGGCGCGTAGCTCTCGGCGCAGGATGAGGGCCGACCATTCGTCGAAGGCGGCGTGGTGCACTGACAGCACCAGCAGATGCCGTTCGGTGCTGACCCGGGCCAGGCAGCCGCGGATGACCGGCCCTGCGGCCAGGTCGAAGGGTTCGGCCGCGTCTGCCATCACCAGCGCTTCCACCGCGCGTCGGGGATCGGCGGCACTCGACACGTCGACCACCGGCAGCGGGAACGGTGATGGCGGATCGATCACCTGGTACGGGACCCCGTCGTGGCCGGCGACCAGCCGCGTCCGCAGCACTTCATGCCGTCGGGTCAGCGCGCTCAGTGCCGCTCCCAGCGCGGCCACATCCACTCCACCGCCCAGCCCGACCGGGACCGGCACGTTGTACTCCACCGACCCCGGCTCCATCTGATCCAGGAACCACAACCGCTGCTGCGCGAACGACAACGCCAACCGTTCGTCCCGTGGCACCGGAACAACCGCAGGAACGTTCACTCGGTCAGCACCATCGACGACGTCCGCCAGTTCCGCCACCGTCGGGTGGTCGAACAGCGCCGCCACCGGCACCTCGACCCCCAGCACTTCGCGCACGCGTGAGATGACCTGGGTCGCCAGGAGTGAATGGCCGCCCAGCTCGAAGAAGTTGTCATCGGCGCCGACCCGCTCGACCTCCAGCACCAGCGCCCAGATCCCCGCCAGCAACTCCTCGGTCGCGGTGGCCGGAGCCTTGAACACACCCACGTCAGGACGCGACACATCCGGCGCCGGCAGCGCCGACCGGTCCACCTTCCCGTTCGGCGACAACGGCAACGCCGCAACCTCGGTGAACACCGAAGGCACCATGAACTCCGGCAGCCGCCCGGATACGTACTCCCGCAACTCTCCCGCCGCCGGAATTCCCACGCCGGGATCCGCAGGGACCAGCCAGGCCGCCAGCCGCGCTCCCGACTCATCGCCCGCGACGGCCACTGCCGCCGCAGCCACGGCGGGATGCGAAAGCAGTACCGCTTCGACTTCGCCGGGCTCGATCCGGAATCCGCGCACCTTGACCTGCTCGTCGGCACGGCCAAGGAACTCCAACTGCCCACCCGGGCGCCACCGCCCCCGATCCCCGGTCCGATAAAGCCGGGAACCATCACCGGCAAACGGATCCGCCACGAACCGCTCCGCCGTCAACGCGGGACGACCGCCATACCCCCGCGCCACCCCCACACCACCGATGAACACCTCACCGGTCACCCCAACGGCAACCGGCCCCATGTACCGATCGAGCACGTACACCCGCGCCCCCGGCAACGGCCCGCCCACCGGTACCGGCCCGTCCATCTCTGCCAGCCCCTCCAGCGGGCTGTAGGTCGAGTCGATCGTTGCTTCGGTGACGCCATAAGCCGTCAGCACCCGCACGCCATCACCCAGTGCAGCCCGCGCCCGTACGACCCCGGAGACCCGCCACACGTCCGTCGTCACCACCAGCAAACGCAGCCCCGGCAACCGCACCCCCGCCTCACCGACGAGATCCGCCAGTTGATCGGCATAACGCGGCGCACACTCCAGCGCCCCCACCCGCTCCGCCGCCAGCAACCACGTCCAATCCCGAACCGACAACACCACACCCGGATCACCCAAAAGCAACGCCCCACCCGACCCCAACGCCCGCACCACATCACCGGTGAACACATCGAAACTCATGCTCGCCACCGACAACCACCGCAACCGCTCACCACCGAAATGCGCCACCTCCCAACCCCCGAACACCCCCGCCAACGCCCCATGCGTCACCAACGCACCCTTCGGCCGCCCCGTCGACCCCGACGTATAAATCACCGCCGCCAACCCATCGCCATTGACCCCGCCTGCTGGAATTCCGGCCTCGCCCCGGCCGATCTCCGCCGCTGCCTCCGGGTCATCCAGCCACACGGCCCGTGCGGCACCTCCCGCCACCACGCCGGACACCGCGTCCGCCACCGCTCGATGCCCGAGCACCACTTCCGCCCCAGCGTCGGCCACCATGAATTCCAGCCGCTCCGCCGGATATCCCGGGTCCAGCGGCAGATACGCCGCGTCCGCCAGCCAGGTGCCCAGAACGGCCACCACCATTTCCGCGCCTCGCTCGACGCAGATCCCCACCACCGACTCCGCACCGACACCAAGCCCCCGCAGATAACCCGCCAGCTTCGCTGCGCGTGCTACCAGGCCGCCGTAGGTCACGCAGGCGCCGTCAGCCACCACCGCGACCGCGTCCGGGCACTCCACCGACCACCGCAGAACCCGACCCACAACCCCCTCCGCCGGCACCGGCGCCACCGCCTGATTCCACCCCGACACCACCCGCTCCCGCTCCCGCGACGTCAACACCGGCAACCGCGACAACCGCACACCCGGATCCACCGCAACCGCCTCCAACAACACCCCCAAATGCGTCGTCATCCGCCGAACCGTCGACCCATCGAACAACGCCGAGCTGTACTCCAAACCCCCCGCCAACCCACCCGAACCACCATCAGCCACCGTCAACGTCAAATCACACAACGCCACCCGCGGCGCCGCACCAGCCAACACATCACGACCATCCTCCTGGTCATTCCATTCACCGTTCTCCTCGCCACTCAGGAGCCCCTTGCCGCCGCCGGTGACGTAATTGAAGAACACTTCGAACAACGGCGTCCGCGACCGGTCTCGCTCCGTCACCAGTTCATCAACCAACCGCTCGAACGGCACGTCCTGATGCGCATACGCCTCCAACGCCACCCGACGCACCCGGCCCAACAACTCCACAAACGACGGATCCCCCGACAAATCCACCCGCAACACCAGCGTGTTAACGAAAAACCCGATCAGCCCTTCGGTCTCCGCCCGACCACGCCCCGCCACCGGCGTCCCCACCACCACATCGTCCTGACCGCTATACCGCCCCAACAGCACCATGAACGCCGCCAACACCGTCATGAACATCGTCGCGCCGGCCTCACGCGCCACCCCACGCAAACCCTCGGCCACCTCACCCGACACCGGGAAACCCGCCACCGCACCCACCGACGACCGCACCACCGGACGCGGACGATCCACCGGCAACTCCAACACCGGCACACCAGCCAACCGCTCCCGCCAAAACGCCAACTGACCCTCTAGAACAGCGCTGGTCAGCCACTGCCGTTGCCACACCGCGAAGTCCGCGTACTGCACCGGCAGCGGGGATAGCGGATCCGGCTCGCCGCGCCGGAACGCCTCGTACAGCGCAGCCAATTCGCGATGGAAGATCCCGGCCGACCATTCGTCGAAGACGACGTGGTGCACCGTCAGGATCAGCACATGCTCGTCGCCGGACACCCGCGCCAGGCACGCGCGGATCAGCGGCCCGGCCGCCAGGTCGAACGGCTCCACCGCATCCGCCGCCACCAACAGACCCGCCGCCTCGCGTGGGTCGGCGGCAGCGGACACGTCCACCACCGGCAGCCGGAACGGCGACGGCGGGTCGATCATCTGGAACGGCACCCCGTCCTCGCCCGCCACCAGCCGCGTCCGCAGCACCTCATGCCGCTCGACCAGCGCCGACAACGCCGCACCCAGCGCCGCTACATCCACCGCCGGCAACCGCAGCGGCATCGGCGCGTTGTACTCCACCGACCCCGGCTCCAGGACGTCCAGGAACCAGAGCCGCTGCTGCGCGAACGACAACGGCAGCCGCGCATCCCGCCCCACCGGAACCACCCCGGGGACCGGCACACCAGACGCGGTGCCCTCGACCACCTCGGCGAGGCCCGCCACGGTCGGGTGATCGAACAGCGCCGACACCGGCACTTCCGTGCCGAACACTTCGCGGACCCGCGAGATCACCTGCGTCGCCAGCAGCGAGTGACCGCCCAGCTCGAAGAAGTTGTCGGTGGCCCCGACCCGCTCCACTCCCAGGACCTGCTCCCAGATCCCCGCCAGCAGTTCCTGCGCCGGGGTGGCCGGCGCGGTGGATCCGCCGAGGTCGGGCCGGGCCGTGTCGGGTGCGGGCAGGGCCGCGCGGTCGAGTTTCCCGTTGCGGGTCAGCGGGAGCTGGGTGATCTCGGTGAAGTGGGCGGGGATCATGAATTCGGGGAGCCGCCTGCCGGCGAACTCGCGCAACTCGGCAGCGGTGGGGATACCGGTGTCGGGGTCGCCAGGGACCAGCCAGGCGGCGAGCTGCGGGTCCTGGCCTTCGGTGACGGCCACCGCGGCGGCGCTGATGTGAGGGTGGGCGATCAGTACGGCCTCGACCTCGCCGGGCTCGATCCGGAACCCTCGTACCTTGACCTGCTCGTCGATCCGGCCGAGGAACTCCAACACCCCGCCTGGACGCCACCGCGCCCGGTCGCCCGAGCGATACAACCGGGACCCGTCACCGACCAGCGGATCGGCGACGAACCGCTCCGCACTCAGCGCCGCGCGTCCCGCATAACCCCACGCCAACCCCGCACCACCGATGAACAGTTCACCGGCCACCCCTAGCGGCATTGGGCTCAACTGCTCGTCCAGCACATGCACCCGCAGGCCCGGCAGCGGTGTGCCGATCGGCACCACGCCACCCGCAGCCGCGATCGCGGCCGGATCCACCGGTCCTGCGGTCGCGCACACCGATGCCTCGGTCGGTCCGTAGGCGTTGACCACCACGCAGCGGTCCGCCCATCGGGCTACCAAATGCCCGTCGGCCCGCTCACCCGCCAACACCAACGTCGCCAAACCCGCGAACTGAGCCGGGTCGACCACGCGCGCAACCGACGGCGGCAACGTCACTACTCCGACACCCGCCGCAGCCAACACCTGCGCCAGTCGCACGGTGTCCACCCGCTCGTCCTCGCCCACGATCACCAGCCGCCCGCCACGGCCGAGCGTCACCCACACCTCCGACACCGCCGCGTCGAAACTGAACGAGGCGAACCCCGCCACCACCACACCCGGGGCGACCCCGAACACCGGGCCTTGGCCCGCCACCAGATTCGCGACACCGCCGTGCCCGACCAGCACACCCTTCGGCCGACCCGTCGACCCCGACGTGTACATCACATACGCCAACCCAGCTCCGGCCGCAGCATCACGGGTCACCGGGGATGCCGCTATCGCCGCCGCCGTCATCGGGTCGTCCAGCTCGACTACCCGGACGCCTCGTCCCACCGGCATCTCCGCCACCAGCGACTCGGCGCCCACGACGACGGCGGCACCGCTGTCGGCGAGCATGTAACCGAGCCGGTCCGCCGGGTATCCCGGGTCCAACGGCACGTACGCCGCCCCGGCCAGCCACACGCCCAGTACGCCGACCACCATCTCCACTTCACGGGACACGCAAAGCCCCACCACCGAACCTCGGCCGACGCCTAGTCCCCGCAGGTAACCCGCCAGCCGACCCGCACTCTCCACCAGCCGGCCATAGGTCATGGACACGTCCCCGACCACGACCGCCACCGCGTCCGCCCGCACCTCGGCGTGGCCCAGGACCAAGCCGACCACGCCGTCCATGCCGTCGACCGCGGCCTCGGCACCCGTGCCACTGTCGCCCCCGGCCTCGACGCCCACGGCCCAGCGCAGCAACTCCTCCCGCTCCGCCGCCGACACCACCGGCAGCTCCGACAGCCGCCGAAGGCCGCCACCGTCAGCGATCCCCTCCAGCAACGCACCGAAGTGACCCACCAGCCGCGCTATCGAGTCCCGATCGAACAGCCCCGTGCTGTACTCGACCGCACCCGCCAACCCGCCGCCCCGCTCCACCAGCACCAATCGCACATCCGTCTGCGCCACCACGTCCCCGTCCACGTCATCCGTGTCCTGGCGTGCGACAGCGCCCTCGCCCGCCTGGGGACGGCTCCCGTTCGCGGCTGCATCGGCTCCGCCGCCGGTGCCAGTGGTGGTGTCGTAGTTGAAGAGGGTTTGGAAGAGGGGGGTGCGGGAGCGGTCTCGTTGGGTGACCAGTTCGTCAACGAGCTGCTCGAAGGGCAGGTCCTGGTGGGCGTAGGCGGCCAGCGCGGTGGCCCTGAGCCGCTCCAGCAGTTCTGCAAAAGTGGGGTCGTCGGTCAGGTCGGTGCGGATGACCAGGGTGTTGACGAAGTACCCGATGAGGTTCTCGGTTTCGGCGCGGTTGCGATTGGCGATCGGTGTGCCGATCGGAATGTCGTGCTGACTGGTGTAGCGGCCGAGCAGGACGGCGAACGCCGCCATCGTCGTCATGAACATCGTCGCGCCGTGGTCACGGGCGAGCTGCCGCAACTGCTCGACAGTGCCAGCGGGGACGGTGAAACGAACGGCTGCTCCGGCGGTGGTGCGGATGGCGGGGCGGGGCCGGTCGGTGGGCAGGTCCAGCGTCGGCAGCGCGGCGAGTTGGTCTCGCCAGTAGGCCAGTTGGGTTTCCAGGACGGTTCCGCTGAGCCAGGTGCGTTGCCAGAGGGCGTAGTCGGCGTACTGCACCGGCAGCGGCGGCAGCGGATCGGGCTCACCGGCACCCAACGCGGTATGCAGGGCGCGTAGCTCTCGGCGCAGGATGAGGGCCGACCATTCGTCGAAGGCGGCGTGGTGCACTGACAGCACCAGCAGATGCCGTTCGGTGCCGACCCGGGCCAGGCAGCCCCGGATGACCGGCCCTGCGGCCAGGTCGAAGGGTTCGGCCGCGTCCGCCATCACCAGCGCTTCCACCGCGCGTCGGGGATCGGACGCAGCCGACACATCGACCACCGGCAGCGGGAACGGTGATGGCGGATCGATCACCTGATACGGGACCCCGTCGTGGCCGGCGACCAGCCGCGTCCGCAGCACCTCATGACGTCGGGTCAGCGCGCCCAGCGCCGCTCCCAGCGCGGCCACATCGACCTCACCGCCCAGCCCGACCGGGACCGGCACGTTGTACTCCACCGACCCCGGCTCCATCTGATCCAAGAACCACAACCGCTGCTGCGCGAACGACAGCGGCAGGCGCTGATCCCGCCCGGCGGGCTCTACCGGTGGCACCGGCACTTCCGCGCTGGGACCCTCGACGACGTCCGCCAATCCGGCCACCGTCGGGTGGTCGAACAACGCGGCCACCGGCACCTCCGTGCCGAACACTTCGCGCACGCGCGAGATGACCTGGGTGGCCAGGAGTGAATGGCCGCCCAGCTCGAAGAAGTTGTCATCGGCGCCGACCCGCTCGACCTCCAGCACCAGCGCCCAGATCCCCGCCAACAACTCCTGAGTCGCGGTGGCCGGAGCCCTGAAGGCACCTACATCAGGACGCGACACATCCGGCGCCGGCAGCGCCGACCGGTCCACTTTCCCGTTCGGCGACAACGGCAACGCCGCAACCTCGGTGAACACCGACGGCACCATGAACTCCGGCAACCGCTCAGCCAGATGCCCGCGCAACTCACTCACCGTCGGGATACCGGCGGCAGGGTCGGCCGGCACCAGCCACGCCGCCAGCCTTGTGTGCTCCTGCACCCCCCAGACTCCAACCACGGCGGCGGCCACTGCCGGATGCGATTCCAGTAGCGCTTCGACTTCGCCGGGCTCGATCCGGAATCCGCGCACCTTGACCTGCTCGTCGGCACGACCAAGGAACTCCAACTGCCCACCCGGGCGCCACCGCCCCCGATCCCCGGTCCGATAAAGCCGGGAACCATCACCGGCAAACGGATCCGCCACGAAGCGCTCCGCCGTCAGCGCGGGACGGCCGCCATACCCGCGCGCCACCCCCACACCACCGATGAACACCTCACCGGCCACTCCCACCGCCACCGGTCCCATATACCGATCGAGCACATACACCCGCGCCCCCGGCAACGGCCCACCCACCGGCACCGGCCCATCAAGCGCCTGGCCGTCCAACGCCTGGCCGACTCCATCCAATGGGCTATACGTGGAATCGATCGTTGCTTCGGTGACGCCGTAAGCCGTCAAAATTCGCACGCCATCACCCAGCGCAGCGCGCGCTCGCACGACCCCGGAGACCCGCCACACGTCCGTCGTCACCACCAGCAAACGCAACCCCGGCAACCGCACCCCCGCCCCCTGGACGAGATCCGCCAACTGATCGGCATAACGCGGCGCACACTCCAACGCCCCCACCCGCTCCGCCGCCAACAACCCCGCCCAATCCCGAACCGACAACACCACACCCGGATCACCCAAAACCAACGCCCCACCCGAACCCAACGCCCGCACCACATCACCGGTGAACACATCGAAACTCATGCTCGCCACCGACAACCACCGCAACCGCTCACCACCGAAATGCGCCACCTCCCAACCCCCGAACACCCCCGCCAACGACCCATGCGTCACCAACGCACCCTTCGGCCGCCCCGTCGACCCCGACGTATAAATCACCGCCGCCAATCCAGCCGCACTTGCCGCGCCATCACGCACCGCGGGCGATTCCGCCACGGCCGCGATCGTCGCCGGGTCATCCAGCACCACCCGGTTCGTCGCGGACGGCACCGCCGCCAACGCGCTCGCCGGTTCCGTCATCGTCACCACGACGTCGGCGCCGCTGTCGGCCAGCATGAATTCCAACCGGTCCGCCGGATACTCCGGGTCTAGCGGTACGTAGGCGCCTCCGGTCAGCCACGCGCCCAGAACCGCCACCACCATTTCCGCGCCACGCTCGACGCAGATCCCCACCACCGACTCCGCACCGACACCAAGCCCCCGCAGATAACCCGCCAACTGCGAGGCGCGTGCTACCAGGCCGCCGTAGGTGACACAGGCGCCGTCAGCCACCACCGCGACCGCGTCCGGGGACTCCACCGACCACCGCAGAACCCGACCCACAACCCCCTCCGCCGGCACCGGCGCCACCTCCCGATTCCACCCCGACACCACCCGCTCCCGCTCCCGCGACGTCAACACCGGCAACCGCGACAACCGCACACCCGGATCCACCGCAACCGCCTCCAACAACACCCCCAAATGCGTCGTCATCCGCCGAACCGTCGACCCATCGAACAACGCCGAGCTGTACTCCAAACCCCCCGCCAAACCACCCGAACCACCATCAGCCACCGTCAACGTCAAATCACACAACGCCACCCGCAGCGCCGCACCAGCCAACACACCACGACCATTCCCACCGCCATCAGCATGACCATTGGCCCGGCCGTTTGCGCGACCGTCCACTTCACCACCAAGAAGCCCCTCGCCGCCGCCGGTCACGTAATTGAAGAACACCTCGAACAACGGCGTCCGCGACCGGTCCCGCTCCGCCACCAGCTCATCAACCAACCGCTCGAACGGCACGTCCTGATGCGCATACGCCTCCAACGCCACCCGACGCACACGCCCCAACAACTCCACAAACGACGGATCCCCCGACAAATCCACCCGCAACACCAACGTATTAACGAAAAACCCGATCAACCCCTCCGTCTCCGCCCGACCACGCCCCGCCACCGGCGTCCCCACCACCACATCGTCCTGACCGCTATACCGCCCCAACAGCACCATGAACGCCGCCAACACCGTCATGAACATCGTCGCGCCGGCCTCGCGCGCCACCCCACGCAAACCCTCAGCCACCTCACCCGACACCGGGAAACCCGCCACCGCACCCACCGACGACCGCACCACCGGACGCGGACGATCCACCGGCAACTCCAACACCGGCACACCAGCCAACCGCTCCCGCCAAAACGCCAACTGCTCTTCCAGGACCTCACCTGAAAGCCACCGGCGCTGCCAGACCGCGAAGTCCGCATACTGCACCGGCAATGCCGGCAACGGGTCCGGCTCGCCCCGCCGGAACGCCTCGTACAACGCGGACAGCTCGCGCCGCAGAATGCGGCCCGACCATTCGTCGCTCACCACGTGATGCAGCGACAGCACCAGCACGTGCTCTTCACCCGACATCCGCACGAGGAAGCCGCGGATCAGCGGCCCCATGGCCAGATCGAACGGCTCCGCCGCGTCCGACCCCACCAGCGCACCCGCCGTCCCGCGCGGATCCGCCGAAGAGGCCACGTCCACCACCGGCAGCCAGAACCGCGACGGCGGATCGATCACCTGGAACGGCACCCCGTCCTCACCCGCCACCAGCCGCGTCCGCAGCACCTCATGCCGCCCCACCACCGCCGACAGCGCCGCCGACAACGCGCCCACGTCCACCGCGCCCAGCCACACCGGCAGCGAGACGTTGTACTCCACCGACTCCGGCTCCAGTTGCCCCAGGAACCACAGCCGCTGCTGCGCGAACGACAACGGCAGCCGCTCGTCCCGCGCCACCGGGACCACCCCGGGGACGCGGCCGGCGCCGCCGTCGGCCTGCCGCCGCTCCAGGAGCCCGACGATCTCCTCCCGGTAGTCCTCCAGCCGTGCCCGGAGGTCCTCGGTCAGCACGTCCCGGGGCGCCTTGACGCGCAGGCGCCCGCCCGCGATCTGCAGGCGCACCCCGCGCTCCTGCAGGTTCTCGAGGAATTCCTCGGCTGACATCCTCATCAGAAGGCACCGCCCTCGTCGGGGTCCGCGTTTCGCGAGTGGCTGTCGAGTGCGTGCAGCACTTCGCTCTCCGACATCTGCTCTACTTCCGCCACGATCCGCTCCTCGATCACCAGGGCGAGGTCGCGCACCGTGGGATGGTCGAACAGCGCCGAGATGGGGATCTCCACGCCGAAGAGCCCGCGTATCTTGAACATCACCTGCGTGCCGAGCAGCGAGTGGCCGCCGAGCTCGAAGAAGTTGTCCTCGATCCCCACCCGGTCCAGCTTCAGGACGTCGGCCCAGATCGCCGCGAGCGCCTGCTCGGTCTCGGTGACGGGCGCCACGAACCCGCCCACGTCCGGGCGGTCGGTGGCCTCGTCCGGCAGCGCGGCGAAGTCGATCTTCCCGTTGACGGTCAGCGGCAGTTCGGTGATCTCGGTGAAGGTCGCCGGGACCATGAACTCCGGCAGCCGCCCGGACGCGTACTCCCGCAGTTCCCCTGCGGCGGGGATGCCCGCGCCGGGATCGGCGGGCACCAGCCAGGCGGCCAGCCGGGCCTCCGCCTGCTCCCCGGTCGCCGCCACCACCGCGGCGCCGACGTCCGGGTGGGCGGCGAGGACCGCTTCGACCTCGCCCGGTTCCACCCGGAACCCGCGCACCTTCACCTGCTCGTCCACGCGGCCCACGAACTCGAGCCGGCCGTCGCCGCGCCACCGGACCACGTCCCCGGTCCGGTAGAGCCGCGATCCGTCACCGGCGAACGGGTCCGCGACGAACCGCTCCGCGGTGAGCGCCGCGCGGCGCTGGTACCCGCGCGCCACTCCGGCGCCTCCGATGAACAGCTCACCGGCCACGCCCTCCGGGACCATGCCCAGGCGCTCGTCCAGCACGTGCACCCGGACGCCCGGCGCCGGCACGCCGATCGGCACCCCGCGCGGGCCGTCCTGCGGCCCGGACGCCGGGCCGGTGCAGCACATGACCGTGGCCTCCGTCGGCCCGTACCCGTTGAGCACCCGCAACCCGGGGACCTGCCATCTCGCCGCGACGGCGGCGTCGAACCGGTCGCCCGCTCCGACCAGCGTCCGCAGGCCCGGCACCTGCTCCGGCGCCAGCAGCGAGAGCAACGACACCGGCAGCACCGCCACCGCCACTCCCTCGGCCCGCAGCAGGGCCGCCAGCGCGTCCGGGGCCGTCCGCTCCCGCGCATCGGCCACCACGAGCGTCCCTCCGGCCGCGGGCACCGTCGCCAGTTCGAGGACCGAGCCGTCGAAGCTGAACGAGGCGAAGTGCAGCACCCGGACGCCAGGGGCGGCGCCGAGTTCCGGGCCGAGCCCGGCCGCCAGGTTCGACGCGCCTTCGTGCCGGACGAGGACGCCCTTGGGCCGTCCCGTGGAGCCCGACGTGTACACCAGGTACGCCAGGTCGTCGCCGCTCACCGGGACGGCGGGCGGCTCGGGCGGCATCTCCGCGATCGCCGCCCGTTCCACCGGGTCGTCGAGCGTGATCACCCGCAGCCGGCCGGCGGGCATGTCCCCGGCGGTCGCCGCCGTCGCGACCAGCACGCCGGCCTGGCTGTCCTTCAACATGAAGGCCAGCCGGTCCGGGGGGTAGTCCGGGTCCAGCGACACCCAGGCGGCGCCCGCCATCCACACCGCGGTGACCGCCGCGAACGCGTCCGCGTCCCGGCCGAGGCTCAGCGCCACCACCGATCCCCGCCCGACGCCCGCCCCGCGCAGGTAGTGCGCCAGCCGGGCCGCGCGCGCGATCAGCGCACCGTACGACAGGCACGTGCCGCCCGCGGTCACGGCCACCGCGTCCGGGGTCGCCGCGGCGCGCGCGGCGGTCAGTTCGGCGACGCTGCCGGTGGCCGGTGCCGCCGGCGCGGCGCCGGTTCCGTGGGAGAGGAGCCGGTCTCGTTCCGCCGCGGTCATCAGTGGCAGCTCGGACACCCGGGTGTCCGGGCCCGCGGCCACGGCGGCCAGAAGCACTTCGAGGTGCGCCGCCATCCGCTGGATCGTGGCGCGGTCGAACAGTGCCGTGCCGTACTCCATCAGCCCGGTCAGGCCGTCGTCCCGCTCGACCAGGACCAGCCTCAGGTCGGCCCTGGCGATGACGCCGACCCCGAGCGCGTCGGTGCTCTCGCGCGGGCCGCGGATGAGGCCGCCGTCCGGGTGCGGTGCCTCGCGGCCGGTCTCGTCCTCGTAGTTGAACAGCACCTGGAACAGCGGGGTCCTGGACCGGTCTCGCTCGGGGGCGAGTTCGTCGACCAGCCGCTCGAACGGCAGGTCCTGGTGCGCGTACGCCTGCAGCGCCGCCGTCCTCACCCGGCCGAGCACGTCGGCGAAGGACGGATCGCCGGCCAGGTCCGCTCGCATCACCAGCGTGTTCACGAAGAACCCGATGAGCGCCTCGGTCTCCGCCCGGTTCCGGTTCGCCACCGGCGTTCCGACCACGACGTCGTCCTGGCCGGCGTAGCGCCCCAGCAGTACCGCGAACGCGGCCAGCGCGGTCATGAACATCGTCGCTCCGCCCTGCCGGGCCACCGCCCGCAGCCCTGCGGCGACCTGCGCCGGAACGGTGAAGCGGACCACGTCCCCGGCCGAGGAGCGAACCGGCGGACGGGGCCGGTCGGCCGGCAGCTCCAGGACGGGCAGCCCTGTCAGCCGCTCCCGCCAGTAGGCGAGCTGGGATTCCAGCGCCTGCCCGGACAGCCGGGTCCGCTGCCAGACCGCGAAGTCCGCGTACTGCACCGGCAGCGGTGGCAGCGGGTCCGGCTCACCGCGCCGGAGAGCCGCGTAGAGGGCCTCCAGTTCACTGCGGAGGATCAGCGCGGACCACTCGTCGCTGACCACGTGGTGCAGGGCCAGGACCAGCACGTGGTCCTGGGCGGTGACCCGGACCAGGCAGGCCCGGATCACCGGCCCGGCGGCCAGGTCGAACGGCGCGACCGCGTCGGCGGCCACCAGCGCGCGGAGAGCCTGCCGCGGGTCCGCCGCACCGGAGACGTCGGCGACGGGCAGCCGGAACGGCGACGGCGGGTCGATCACCTGGAACGGCACCCCGTCCGCGTCCGCCACCAGGCGCGTCCGCAGCACCTCATGCCGCCGGGTGATCGCCGACAGTGCCGCCCCGAGCGCCGCCACGTCCAGCTCACCGGCCAGGCCCATCGGCATCGGCGCGTTGTACTCGGCCAGCCCCGGCTCCAGCTGCCCCAGGAACCACAGCCGCTGCTGCGCGAACGACAGCGGCAGCCGCCCGTCCCGCGGAACGGGGACCACGGCGGGGACGGCGACGCCATCGGCGCCCTCAAGGGCATCCGCGAGCCCGGCCACCGTCGGGCGGTCGAACAGGGCCGCCACCGGCACCTCCGCCCCGAACACCTCCCGCACCCGCGAGACGACCTGCGTCGCCAGCAGCGAATGCCCGCCCAGCTCGAAGAAGTTGTCATCGGCGCCGACCCGCTCCACCCCGAGCACCGCCGCCCAGATCTCCGCGAGCAGCTGCTGCACCGGCGACGACGCCGCCACGAACTCGCGCCCGGCGGGCCGCGACGCCTCCGGCTCCGGCAGCGCCGACCGGTCCAGCTTCCCGTTCGGCGCCAGCGGCAGCGCCGCCAGCTCGGTGAACACCGACGGCACCATGAACTCCGGCAACCGCTCGGCCAGGTACCCGCGCAGCTCGCTCACCGCCGGGACGCCGGCGGCGGGGTCGGCCGGCACCAGCCAGGCGGCCACGCGCCGGTCCGCGTCCTCTCCGGCGACCGTCACCGCCACGGCGGCGACCGCCGGATGGGCGGCCAGCGCCGCCTGCACCTCGCCCAGCTCGATCCGGAACCCGCGCACCTTGACCTGGTCGTCGGTCCGGCCGAGGAACTCGAGCAGGTGATCGGCCCGGCGGCGGACCAGGTCCCCGGTCCGGTACAGCCGCGCGCCGTCCGCGCCGAACGGGTCGGCGACGAAGCGCTCCGCGGTCAGCGCGGGGCGCCCGCCGTAACCGCGGGCGACCTGCGCTCCGCCGATGTACAGCTCGCCGCTCACCCCTGCGGGAACGGGGTTGAGATGCTTGTCCAGGACGTAGGCCCGGGTCCCGCCGAGAGGGGAGCCCAGCGGGATCCCGCCGCGTTCGAGCTGCTCCGGCCGCAGCCGGGCGGCGACGACGCCGATGGTGGTCTCGGTCGGACCGTAGTGGTTGACCACCGCGCACCCGTCGGCGGCGGCCAGTATCCGCCGCGCCAGCGGCGCGGGCGTCGCCTCGCCGCCGAGCATGAGCACGCCGCGGGGCAGCAGCCGGCCGGGCTCGTCCGCGCCGGCCAGCGCGGCCAGGTGCGAGGGCACGATCTTGAGATGGTCGATGCCGCGCTCGGCCGACCAGCGGGCGAACCCGCCGGCGTCGGTGGCGTCCGCCTGCGGCAGCATCTGCACCGTTCCCCCGGTCGCCAGGCCGGTGAACAGCATGGTGTTGCCGAAGTCGGTGGCGACGGGCTGCACCAGCCCGTACCGCAGGCCGGCGCCGCCCAGCCCGGCGCGGTCCGCGACCGCGGCGACGTAGGCCAGCAGGCCGCTCTGGGTGACCTGGACGCCCTTCGGCGTTCCCGTCGACCCGGAGGTGTACATGACGTAGGCGAGCCGGCTCGGCGGTGCCGGACGGACCGGCTCCAGCGTCCATGGCCCGTTGACGGCGGGGTCGTCCATCAGGACGACCCGCAGCCGTCCGGCGGGCAGGTCCGCGGCCGTGTCGGTGGTCCCCAGCAGCATGCTGGCCCGGCTGTCGGCCAGCATGAACGCGAGCCGCTGGACGGGATGGCCGCCGTCGAGCGGCAGGTACGCGCCGCCGGCCAGCCACACCGCGAGGATGGCCACCGCCAGGTCCGGCCCGGGGGCCAGGCAGACTCCGACGACGACCTCCGGGCCCGCTCCTTGCAGCCGGAGGTACGCGGCGAGCCGCCTCGCCCGGGCCAGCAGGGCCGCGTAGGTCAGGCACTCCGTGGCGCCGGCCACCGCGACCGCGTCGGGACGTTCCGCCGCGCGGGCCGCGATCAGCTCGGCCAGCCCGTCCGCCGCGGACGCGTCGGCCGGGGCGGACGCGTCGGCCGGGGCGGCCGGGGCGGCGTCCTGCCCGGTGACCAGCTCGGCGTGCTCCGTCCGGGTCAGCAGCGGCAGCCGCGACACGGGCCGTCCCGCGTCGGCCGAGATCGCCGCGAGCAGCGTTCCCAGGTGCCCGGTCATCCGCTCCGCCGTCGCCGCGTCGAACAGGGCGGTGCTGTAGTGAAGCTCGCCGACGAGGCCACCGCCGGCTCGTTCGGCGAGGATCAGCCGCAGGTCGAACTTGGCCGTCACGTCCGGGGCGGCGCCGTCGTTCCGCTGGCCGGGGGCGGGTTCCGCCGCCGTCGCGGTGTAGTTGAGCAGCACCTGGAACAGCGGGGTGCGGGAGCGGTCCCGTTCGGTGACCAGCTCGTCGACGAGCTGCTCGAACGGCAGGTCCTGGTGGGCGTAAGCGTCCAGCGCGGTACCCCTGACCTGCTCCAGCAGCTCGGCGAACGTCGGGTCGCCCGACAGATCGGCCCGCATCACCAGCGTGTTCACGAAGAACCCGATCAGGCCCTCGGTCTCGGCCCGATCCCGGTTCGCCACCGGCGTCCCCACCACCACATCGTCCTGACCGGTGTACCGCCCCAGCAGGACCATGTACGCCGCCAGCACCGTCATGAACATCGTCGCGCCGGCGTCGCGCGCCACCGCGCGCAGACCGTCGGCGACCTCGGACGGAACGGTGACCTCCACCGTGTCCCCGGCGGTGGACCGCACCGGTGGACGGGGGCGGTCGGTCGGCAGATCCAGCACCGGAGCGTCCGCCAGCTGCTCCCGCCAGTAGGCCAGTTGCCCTTCCAGCACCTCGCCGGTCAGCCAGCGCCGCTGCCACACCGCGAAGTCCGCGTACTGCACCGGCAACGGCGGCAGCGGATCCGGCTCGCCCCGCCGGAACGCCTCGTACAACGCACCCAGCTCGCGCCGCAGCACCGGCCCCGACCACTCGTCGAAGACCGCATGGTGCGCCGACACGGCCAGGACGTGCTCGCCGGGAGCCTGCCGGATGAGGCAGGTCCGCAGCAGCGGCCCGGCCGCCAGGTCGAACGGCGCCATCGCCACCTCGGCCAGCAGCGTCCTCGCCGCGCGGAACGGGTCCGCCGCGCCGGACACGTCGGCCACCGGCAGCGGGAGCCGGGACGGCGGGTCGATCACCTGGCACGGCACCCCGTCGTCACCCGCGACCAGCCGCGTCCGCAGCACCTCGTGCCGCGCGGCGAGCGCCGACAGGGCCGCGCCGAGCGCCGCCACGTCCAGGTCCCCGCCCAGCCGGACGGGCATCGCGACCACGTACTCGACGGACCCCGGCTCCATCTGGTCGAGGAACCACAGCCGCTGCTGACCGAACGAGAGCGGTATCCGCCGCTCCCGGCCCACCGGCACGACAGGCGGCGCCGCCGCGCCGGCGGCGGTCCGCTCGAGCGCCTCGGCCAGCTCCGCCACGGTCGGGTGATCGAACAGCGCGGCGACCGGCAGGTCCGCGCCGAACACCTCCCGCACCCGCGAGATCACCTGGATCGCCAGCAGCGAATGCCCGCCCAGCTCGAAGAAGTCGTCCGCGATCCCGACCGTGCCGGTGCCGAGCACCCGCGCCCAGACCTCCGCCAGCAGCCGCTCGGTCTCCGTGCGCGGCTCCTGCGGAGCGCCGAGGCCGGGACGGTCCGCCGCGGGCGCGGGCAGCGCCGCCCGGTTCACCTTGCCGTTCGGGGTGAGCGGAACGGCGGGCAGGGGCACGAAGACGGCGGGGATCATGAACTCCGGCAGCCGCTGTCGGAGGTATCCCCGCAGGTCACCGGTCGACGGCAGGTCCTCGTCCGGGTCATCGGGCACCACGTAGGCGGTGAGCCGCCGGTCTCCCGGCACGTCCTCGCGGACCATGAGGACGGCATCGCGGATCGAGTAGTGGTCCTTGAGCGCGGCTTCGATCTCCTCCAGCTCGATCCGCACTCCGCGGAGCTTGACCTGGTCGTCGGCCCGGCCGAGGAACTCGATGACGCCGCCCGCCAGCCACCGCACCTTGTCGCCGCTGCGGTACACCCGCGAGCCGTCCGCGCGGAACGGGTCCGCCACGAACCGCTCCGCGGTCAGCGCCGGCCTGCCGTAGTAGCCCCGCGCCAGCCCGGCGCCGCCGATGTGCAGCTCCCCGGGGACGCCGATCGGCGCGAGCGCGCCGTCCGGCGCCAGCACGTACAGGCGGGTGTTGTCGACCGGCCGCCCGATCGGGAGCCGGCCCTGCGTGCGGTCCTCCCACGGCTGGGTGTACGAGGTGACGTCGATGGTGGCCTCGGTCGGCCCGTACACGTTGTGCACCGGGACGGGAAGCCGGTCCGCGAACTCGGCCACGACCTCGCCGAGCAGCTGCTCGCCGCCGCAGACCACCTGCCGCACCGCCGTGCACCGGGCCAGCTCCGGATGCCCGGCGATCATCTTCAGCACGGTCGGGACGAGGGCGAGCAGCGTCGCCGCTCCACGGGCGGCCACGCCGAGCAGCCCGCCGGTGTCGGCGGACGTGACGGACGGCGGCATGACGACCAGCGACCCGCCGGCGGCCAGCGCCGGGTACAGCTCGATGCCGAACGCGTCGAAGCTCGGCGACGACGAGACGAGCACGCGGTCGGCGGACGTGATCGAGAACCGCCGGTTGAACCACGCGACGTAGTTGGCCAGCGAGCGGTGCTCGACCATCGTGCCCTTCGGCCAGCCCGTCGACCCGGACGTGTAGATCACGTACGCCAGGTCCTCCGGCCGGCCGCCGGCCTCCGCAACGGGCGACGCCGGCATCGCCGCCAGCGCGGTCCGCACCGCCGGGTCGTCGAGCGCGACGGCCCGGACCCGTCCCACCGGGAGGTCGTCCACGATCCCGGCCGTGCCGAGCAGGATGGCCGAGCGGCTGTCGGCGAGCATGAACGCCAGCCGCTCCGGCGGGTAGGCGGGATCCAGCGGCAGGTAGGTGGCGCCCGCCTTCAGGACCGCCAGGATCGCCACCACCAGGTCCGGTGTGCGGTCCAGGCACAGCCCGACGACGGTCTCCGCCGCCGCCCCCAGGCCGCGCAGGTAGTGCGCCAGCCGGTTCGCCCGCTCCTCCAGCTGCCCGTAGGTGAGCGTGAGGTCTTCGCAGACGACCGCCGTGGCATCGGGATTCCTCGCCGCCTGCGCCGAGACGAGCTCGTGGACGGCCGGTTCGGGGACGGCCGCCCCGGTGTCGTTCCATTCGTCCAGCAGTTGCTCCCGCTCGGGCGCGGGGATCATCGGCAGGCGGGAGAGGTGGGCGTCCGCATCGGCGGCCAAGGCGTCCAGCAGCGTCTCCAGGTGCCCGGCCATCCGCTGGATCGTGGCGGGCTCGAACAGAGCCGTGCTGTATTCCAGACCGGCGATCAGGCCGTCATCGTCGTCGGCGAACATGAGCCGCAGGTCGTACCGGGCGACGGTGCCGGCCTGGACGTCGTCGGGCGAGAAGGCGGTGCGCCCGCCCGCGCCGCCGCCGTTCTCGTCCTGGTCGCGGCCCGCGGCGAAGTAGTTGAACAGCGCCTGGAAGAGCGGGGTGCGGGACCTGTCCCGATCGGTCACCAGCGCCGTCACCAGCTGGTCGAAGGGCAGCTCCTGATGCGCGTACGCCTCCAGGGCCACCCGCCGGACCCGTCCCAGGAGCTCGGTGAAGGCCGGGTCGCCCGACACGTCCACGCGCAGCACGATGTCGTTGACGAAGAAGCCGATCAGGTCCTCGGTCTCGGCCCGGCTCCGGTTCGCCACGGGCGTCCCCGCCGCCACGTCGTCCTGGCCGGTGTAGCGGCTCAGCAGCACGGTGACGACCGCGAACAACGTCATGAACATGGTGGCGTCGTTCGCCGCGGCCTGCTCGCGCAACCGTCCGGCGGTGCTCGCCGGGACGCGGAACTCGACCACCGCACCCGCCGCCGCGGCGCGGACCGGAGGGCGCGGACGGTCGGTGGGCAGTTCGAGCACCGGGACGCCGGCGAGCTGCCGTCCCCAGTACTCGTGCAGCCCATCGAGCACCTCCCCCGCCAGCCACCGCCGCTGCCAGGCGGCGAAGTCGGCGTACTGCACCGGGAGCGGCGGCAGCGGGTCCGGCGCGCCGGCCGCGGCCGCGTCGTACAGCGCCGACAGCTCGCGGCGCAGGATCCGCCAGGACCACTCGTCGTTGACGACGTGGTGCGCCGTCAGCACGAGCACGTGGTCATCGGGTGCCAGCCGGATCAGGCAGGCACGGATCGGCCGTCCGGCCGCCAGGTCGAAGGGGGCCGCCACGTCCGCGGCCACCAGCGCCCCGACCGCCCGCCTCGGGTGCGCCGCGCCGGACACGTCGACGACGGGCAGCGGGAAGGGGGCCGGCGGGTCGATGACCTGGTAGGGGACGCCGTCCTGGCCGGCGAGCAGCCTGGTGCGCAGCACTTCGTGCCGCCGCGTCACCGCCGACAGCGCCGCTTGCAGCGCGGCGGCGTCCACCGCCGCCGGCAGCCGCAGCGGCATCGGCACGTTGTACTCGACCGACCCGGGTTCGAGCTGGTCGGCGAACCAGAGCCGCTGCTGCCCGAACGACAGCGGAAGCCGCTGATCGCGCGGCACCGGGACCACAGGCGGGACCGCCGTCCCGGTGGTGCTCTCCTCGATGACGGCGGCGAACCGGCGAACGGTGGGCTGCTCGAAAATGGCGGCGACCTTGATGTCGACGCCGAACACCTCGCGCACGCGGGTGATGATCTGGACGAGCAGGAGCGAGTTCCCGCCGAGTTCGAAGAGGCTGTCGGTGGCGCTGATCGGGCTGATGCCGAGCACCTGCTCCCAGATCCCCGCCAGAAGTTCTTCCAGCTCACCGCGCGGCGAGCTGTGGCCATCGGATCCGGACGGGGCCGCGTCCGGCGCGGGCAGCGCCGCGCGGTCCAGCTTTCCGCTGCGGGTCAGCGGGAATCGGATGATCTCGATGAACTGGGCGGGGATCATGAATTCGGGCAGCCGTGTCCCGGCGAATTCACGGAGCGCGGCGGACGTGGGGATGCCGGCGTCCGGGTCGGCGGGGACCAGCCACGCCGCCAACCGCGGATCTCCTTGGCCTTCAGTGACGGCTACCGCGGCGGCGCTGATGTCGGGGTGGGCGGCCAGTACGGCCTCGACCTCGCCGGGCTCGATCCGGAACCCCCGCAGCTTCACCTGCTCATCCACCCGGCCGAGGAACTCCAACACCCCGCCCGGACGCCACCGTGCCCGGTCGCCCGAGCGATACAAACGCGACCCGTCACCTGCCAGCGGATCGGCGACGAACCGCTCCGCACTCAGCGCCGCACGCGCCGCATAACCCCACGCCAACCCCGCACCACCGATGAACAGCTCACCCGCCACACCCATCGGCACCGGCCTCAAGCGCTCATCCAGTACGTGCACCCGCACGCCCGGCAGCGGTGTCCCGATCGGCACCACACTCGCGGCCGGATCCACCGGCCCTGCGGTCGCGCACACCGATGCCTCGGTCGGCCCGTAGGCGTTCACCACCACGCACTGGTCGGCCCACCGGGCCACCACCTGCTCATCGGCCCGCTCGCCCGCCAACACCAACGTCACCAAACCCGCGAACTCCGCCGGATCGACCACACGCGCCACCGACGGCGGCAACGTCACTACTCCGACACCCGCCGCAGCCAACACCTGCGCCAGCCGCGCCGTATCCACCCGCTCGTCCTCGCCCACGATCACGAGCCGTCCGCCGTGGCCGAGGGTCACCCACACCTCCGACACCGCCGCGTCAAAACTGAACGAGGCGAACCCCGCCACCACCACACCCGGCGTGATCCCGAACACCGGCCCCTGACCCGCCACCAGATTCGCGACACCGCCATGGCCGACCAGCACACCCTTCGGCCGACCGGTCGACCCCGACGTGTACATCACATACGCCAGGCCCTTAGCAGCCGCACCGTCACGCACCGCCGGTGCGGACGAAAGAGCCGCCGCCGTCGCCGGGTCGTCCAAGACCACCCGCTCCAGACCGGACGACACCGCCCCGAGCACAGCCGCCGACTCCGCCGTCCCCACCACAACACCGGCACCACTGTCGGCAAGCATGAAACCCAGCCGGTCAGCCGGATACCCCGGATCCAACGGCACATACGCCGCCCCGGCCAGCCACACACCCAGCACGCCGACCACCATCTCCACACCGCGCGGCACACATAGACCCACCACCGACCCCGCACCGACACCCAGCCCCTGCAGATAACCCGCTAACCGCTCCGCACGCCCCACCAGCCACTCGTAAGTCACGCTTACGTCCCCGACCACCACCGCCACCGCATCGGCCTGCGCTCCGGCGTGGCCTAGGACCAGATCCGCCACGCCGTTGATGTCACCTGCCGCACCGCTCTCCGCGCCGACGCCCCAGCCCAGTAACTCCTCGCGCTCTTCCAGCGACACCATCGGCAATTCCGACAGGCGGCGTCCGCTGCCATTTTCGGCAATGCCCTCCAGCAGCACCCCTAAATGGCCCATCAATCGCGCCACGGTTTCGGCGTCGAAAAGGGCAGTGCTGTACTGGATCCCCGCCACTAAATCGCCGCCGGACCCTTCACCGACCGTTACCACAACGTCGGTGCGCACCGGCAATCCGCCCGTCTCGCCGGCCCAGCGCATCATGCTTTCGTCGGCGACGGTCTCGCCGGCCGTGTAGCCGACGACCACCTGGAAGAGGGGGGTGCGGGACTGGTCCCGTTCGATGACCAGGTCGTCCACCAGCTGCTCGAACGGCAGATCCTGGTTCGCGTACGCCGCCAACGCCACCTGCCGCACCTGCCGCAGCAACCCACCGAACGACGGGTCGCCCGACAGATCCGCCCGCATCACCAGCGTGTTCACAAAGAACCCGATCAGACCCTCGGTCTCGGCCCGATCCCGGTTCGCCACCGGCGTCCCCACCACCACATCGTCCTGACCCGCATACCGCCCCAGCAGCACCATGAACGCCGACAGCACCGTCATGAACATGCTCGCGCCGCCCTCACGCGCCACCGCACGCAGGCCCTCGGCCACCGTCTCGGGGAAGGTGAAAGCCTCGAATGAGCCCGTGGTGGACCGCACCGGCGGCCGCGGCCGGTCAGTGGGCAGGTCCAGCACCGGGACGTCCGCCAGCTGCTCACGCCAGTACGCCAACTGCCCTTCCAGCACCTCGCCGGTCAGCCATTGACGCTGCCACACCGCGAAATCCGCATACTGCACGGGCAGCGCTGGCAGTGGATCCGTTTCACCACGCCGGAACGCCTCGTACAGCGCCGCCAGCTCACGCCGGAAAATCCCCGCCGACCATTCATCGAAGACGATGTGATGCACCGACAGCACCAGTACGTGGTCGTCACCAGCGAGCCTCGCCAGACATCCCCGAACAAGCGGCCCGGCCGCCAGGTCGAACGGCTCCGCCGCGTCCGCCACCACCAACGCACCGGCCGCCGCCGCGGGGTCCGCGGCACCGGAGACGTCGGCCACGGGCAGAGGGAACGGCGACGCTGGGTCGATCACCTGGAACGGCCGGCCGTCCTCGCCCGCCACCAGCCGCGTCCGCAGCACCTCATGCCGCTCGACCAGCGCCGACAGCGCCGCTCCCAGCGCCGCCACGTCCAGCGTTCCAGGAAGCCGTACCGGCAGCGCGAGGTTGTACTCGCTGGAGCCGGGGTCCATCTGGTCGAGGAACCACAGCCGCTGCTGGGCGAACGAGAGCGGCAGGGGCACGTCCCTGGTCCCGTTCGTCACCGGCGGCAGCACCGTGCCGGACGCGACTTCGCCGATCGACCTGGCCAGGCTTCGGACGGTCGGCCGGTCGAACAGCAGCGACAGCGGGATCTCCACCCCGAACACGGCGCGGATCCGGGAGATGACCCGCGTCGCCAGCAGGGAGTGGCCGCCCAGTTCGAAGAATCCGTCGCCGGCGCCGACGCGGTCCACGCCGAGAACCTCGGACCAGATCCCCGCGAGCAGTTCCTCGGTCGGAGTGGCGGGGGTGATGGACGCGCCCAGGTTCGGCCTTTCCGCGGCCGGGGCGGGCAGCGCCGCCCGGTCGACCTTGCCGCTGGGCGTCAGCGGCAAGGACGGCAGCCAGGTGAACACCGAGGGGACCATGAACTCCGGCAGCCGGGCCGTGAGGAAGGCCCGCAGTTCGCCCGCGTCCGGCGTCGCGGTTCCCGCCCCGGCCGGCACCAGCCAGGCCGCCAGCCGCGCCTCGTCCTGGTCTCCGGCCGTCGCCACGACCGCCGAGCCGACCGCGGGGTGAGCCGCCAGGGCGGCCTCGACCTCTCCGGGTTCCACCCGGAAGCCGCGGACCTTGATCTGGTCGTCGGCCCGGCCGACGAATTCCAACCGCCCGTCGGGCCGCCACCGGACCAGGTCTCCGGTCCGGTACATCCGCTCGCCGGGGCCGCCGAAGGGGCCGGCCACGAACCGCTCGGCCGTCAGGGCCGCCCGGTTCAGGTAGCCCCGCGCCAGCCCCGCGCCCGACACGTACAGTTCGCCCGCGACCCCGGCCGGAACGAGCCGCAGGGAGCCGTCCAGGACGAACACCCGCAGGTCCGGGATGGGTTCGCCGATGACGCTCGACGCGCCGTCGGACGTCCCGTCGACGACGTGCCTGGTGACGTGCACCGTCGTTTCGGTGATGCCGTACATGTTGACCAGTTCCGGGCGGTCCGGGGCGGCCCGCAGCCAGCGGGCGGCCCGGGCGCCGTCCAGCGCCTCGCCTCCGAAGATCACGTACCGGACGGCGAGCCCGCCGCCGTCGTCCCACGGGCCCATGAGCTGATAGAACGCCGAGGGGGTCTGGTTCAGGACGGTCACCCGTTCGGCGGCGAGCAGCGACCGGAACGTGCCGGGCGACCGGGTGACCAGGTAGGGGACGACGACCAGCCGGCCGCCGGTGAGCAGCGAGCCCCAGATCTCCCATACCGAGAAGTCGAAGGCGTAGGAGTGGAAGAAGGTCCACACGTCCTGCGGCCCGAACCCGAACCACGCGTCCGTCGCGGCGAGCAGCCGGACCACGTTCCGATGCTCGACGACGACGCCCTTCGGACGCCCGGTGGAGCCGGACGTGTAGATCACATACGCCGGGTCCTCCGGCCGCGTCGAGCGAGGCGGCGCCTCACCGGCACCCGCGAGGCCGGCTGCCGACGCCTGGACCCGCGCATCATCGAGGACCAGGACGGGCGCGGCTCCGTCCGGCACCCGGTCGGCGAGGGCACCGGTCGAGAGGACCAGGTCCGGGGCGGCGTCGGCGAGCAGGTAGCGGATCCGCTCGGCCGGGTAGTCCGGGTCGACGGGAAGGTACGCCGCCCCCGCCTTGAGGATCGCCAGCAGCGCCACGACCAGGTCGGCGGAACGCCCGATCATCACCGCCACGAGACTTCCCGGGCCGATGCCGCGCTGCGCGAGCACCCGTGCGAGCCGGTCGGACCGGTCGCCGAGCCCGGCATAGGTCAGCGACGTGTCCCCCGCGGTGACGGCCACCGCGTCCGGGTACCGCCGCGCGCGCTCGCTGATCAATTCGTGGACGCCGCCCGTCACCGGGGCGGCCGGCCCGGTCCCGTTCCACGCGTGCAGCACCTGCCGCCGCTCCGCCTGGGTCAGCAGCGGCAGCTCTCCGACCTTGTGGCCCGTGTCGTGGGCCATCGCCTCGAGCAGGACGCGCAGATGCCCGGCCATCCGCTCGACGGCGTCGTCGTCGAAACGCGCGCGGTCGTACTCCAGGGTCATCGCGGAGGCCCGCGCGGTGCCGGCGGCCGCGACGAGCCCCTGTTCGTTCCGTTGCCAGAAGAGGTTCCACTGCGTGCGCAGGCCCTCGTCCTGGACGTCGTCCTGTCCCCGGCGGAGCGCGTCGACGGGGTAGTCCTCGAAGGCGAACAACGTCGAGAACAGCGGCCGGCCGGCCGGGATGCCGCTGCATGCCTGGATCTCCGGCAGCGGCGTGTGCTCGAACTCGCGTGCCCGCGCCTGCTCTTCCTGCAGCGTCCGCAGCCATGCGTCGACCGGTTCGCCCCGCGCCACCCGGACCCGTGCCGGAGTCGTGTTGATCAGGAGCCCGACCATCGACTCCATCCCGTCGACCTGGTCTCCGCGCCCGGACGACGTCACTCCGAACACGACGTCGTCCGTGCTGCCGTACACGCCCAGCAGGACGGCCCACGCCCCCTGCATGACCGTGTTGACGGTGACCCGCCAGCGGCGTGCGGTGGCGTCGAGCTCCCGCAGCACGTCGGGACCGAGCCGCACATGCCGCTCTCCCTGCCCGTCCTTTCCGGTCGCTCGTTCCACGCCCAGCGCCGTGGTCTCCCGCACGCCCGCCAGCCGCTGCCGCCAGAACGCCGCCGCCGCTTCCGAATCCTGGCCGGCCAGCCATGCGACGAAGTCACGGAACGGCCTCCGGGGCGGACCGTCCGGCACGGCGGCCCCCGCCGCGAGCGCGCGGTACGCCTGCAGGACGTCTCCCAGCACGATCGGCCGGCTCCACCCGTCCATCACCAGGTGGTGCATGCTCACGACCAGCTGGTGCCGCCGCGGGCCGAGGACCAGCAACGCCACCCGGACCAGCGAGGGCGCGCCGAAGTCGGCGCCTCGCGCGCGGTCCTCGGCCAGGAACTCCTCGACCGCCCGGGCCTGCGCTTCGCCGTCCTGTTCCGACAGGTCCACCACCTGCCAGGGCAGATCGACATGCCGGGACACGACCGCAACCGGGGCCGCCACCCGCTCCCACACCACGCCCGACCGCAGCACCGGATGCCGCGCGAACGCCGCCTCCCACGCCTGCCGCAGGAGCCCGGCGTCCAGTTCTCCTTCCAGCAGCAGCCCGGTCTGCGTCCAGTACATTCCGCCGTCGTCCGACAACTGCGAATGCAGCAGCATCCCGTGCTGCAGGCCGGTCAGCGGGTAGATGTCCTCGATGGCACGGCCTCGAGAAACTGCCGCCATATCGGATGACGTCATGACCAGCCTCCGGAATTGGTGGTCTCGTGCGATGGAGCGGGGGAACCGAAGCTCTGCTGGATGAAGTCGAGGGATTCCTGGTCCAGCCCGGACAGCGGGAAGTCGGACGGGGTGTAGCCGCCGGCGCCGGGAGCGCAGCAGTGCTCGATCAGCCTGGTGAGGACCTCCGCGTAACGCCGCGCCAGCGCTTCCACGGTCGTCTCGTCGTGCACATCGGCCGAATAGGACCAGACGATTTCCAGGCGTCCGGCGGCGACGCGGCCGGTGATGTCGAGCAGGTGGCTGCGCTTCCCGTCGGGAGGAACCCCGCGGCCGAGCGTGTCGTCGGTCATCAGGAATCTGGCGGTGCCGTCGCCGGCGGTGGCGGCCTGGTCGGAAAGGCCGAGGTAATTGAACCTCACGTCCGTGTGGGACCCGTCCACGGCGCCGCGCAGGTAGCGCAGCAACCCGTAGCCGAGCCCGCGGCGCGGCACGGCGCGCAGGTCCTCCTTGGTCCGCTGCAGTGCCGCGCCGAGGTCGCCTTCGGCGGACGCGTGCAGCACGACCGGGTACACGCTGGTGAACCAGCCCACCGTGCGGGACACGTCGATGTCCGCGCCCACGTCCTCCCGGCCATGGCCTTCCACGTCGACCGCGAGGGCGGCCGACCGGGACCAGCCGGTCAGGACGATCCCGAGCGCCGTCAGGAGGACGTCGTTGATCTGCGTCCCGTAGGCCGACGGGACCTCGTGCAGCAGCCGCTCCGTATCGCGCTCCGTGAGCGCGGTGTGCAGCCGCCGGGCGGAGGCGCGCGTGTTCTCTCCGTCGTGGTCGCGCGGGACGACGCCGGTCCCGGCGGCGCGGCGCCAGTAGCCGATCTCCTCCGCGAGCTCCGGTGTGTCGGCCAGCTCCGTCAGCCGCCGCGCCCACCGCGCGAACGAGGAGGTCTTGGCCGGCAGCGTGATCTCGAGTCCCCGTTCGGCCTGGTCGTAGGCCGTGGACAGGTCCTCGACGAGGATCGGCCAGGACACCGTGTCGACCACCAGGTGATGCGCCACCACGAGCAGCGTCCTGTCGCGCTCGAACAGCACGAGCCGCAGCAGCGGCCCTTCCTCCAGGTTCAGGCTGGCATGCGCGGCGTCGGCCAGCCGCCGGCGAGAGCCGTTCCCGGACGCGGCGTCCGCCAGCCACAACACGTCGGCCGGCTCCGCGGCGTCGACGCGGGCCGTCCAGGCGCCGTCGCGGGCGACGAACCGCGACCGCAGCACATCATGGTGATCCAGCAGGGCCCGGACCGCCTCGCGGAGGGGCCGCTCCCGCACGGGACCGTCGGCCGTCAGCAGGACGGACTGGTTGAAATGCGAGGGGTCGGACGGGCAGTCCGCGAAGAACTCCCGCTGCACCGGGGTGAGCGGGAAGTCGCCGGTCACCAGCCCCTGCTCGGACGGAGCGGCCGTTTCCCGCGTGCCGGCCGCGGCCGCCAGCCGAGCCACCGTCTGATGCTCGAAGATCTGCCCGGCGGACAGGTGCACTCCGGACTTCCGTGCCTCTGCCACCACCCGGATGCTGATGATGGAATCGCCGCCGAGCTCGAAGAAGTTGTCATCGCCGCCGACGCGGTCGATGCCGAGGACCTGCGCCCAGATTCCGGCGAGGATCCGCTCTGTTTCCGTTCTCGGCGGCTGGTAGCCGGCGGAGACCTCGGGCCGTTCGGTGCCAGGGTCGGGCAAGGCCGCGCGGTCGAGTTTGCCGTTCGGTGTCAGCGGGAGCGCGGCGAGCTCGGTGAACAGGGCGGGGATCATGTAGTCGGGCAGGCGCTCGGCCGCGAACTCGCGCAACTCGCCCGCTTCGGGAATTCCGGCCTCGGGGGTGGCAGGCACCAGCCACGCCACCAGCCGCGCGTCCGTGTCCCGTCCCACGACACCCGCTGCCACGGCCCCGATGGCCGGGTGGGTGCTCAGGACGGCTTCGATCTCGCCGGGCTCGATGCGGAACCCGCGGACCTTGACCTGCTCATCGGCCCGGCCGGTGAACTCCAACAACCCATCAGCC